>JAYVOO010000604.1:0-3104 GCA_043757905.1 Oligoflexia bacterium | reverse complement strand
CCTTGGCTCGGGCTCTGATCTTCGCGTCCAGTGAAGCGAGGAATTCTTCGGCACCTTTCTGCGTTTCGGGTGTTCCGCCAACTGCTTGCAGGCCGCTCCAGCTCGTGTACCCGGTGAGCGTCGCGATCCGGCGCCGCGCGGTGTGGGCTTCGTTCATCAGACCCAGGTTCTTGTCGCCACCTCGGTTCAGGTAAGTTTGAAGCATGGACTTCCGCGTATTGATGCGGGTTGCGGTACGCAGCAAGCGCTCGGAGTTCGAGCGGGTCGGGGCAACGCGGTACTTTTGGCCGTCCGCGCTCTTGGGGAGCTGGTCGATGAACTCCTGCGCGACTCCACCGAGATCGAAGGAGCTGAACTCGGAGGCCGCGCTGTCGTCCATGAGATCGGCCGCGAGATTGGCCTGGAACTGGGCCTCGAGGTCTGCGAGCTTGTCGCGAAGCCCGGCGATCTCGGCGCGCGCGGAGGCGGATCGTTCGGCGCCGAATTTTTTGAAAAGCTCAAGTCGCTCAGCAAGGAGCCGCTGCACGGAAGGCGCAGTAGGGGTGAGCTCGGAGATTGCGTCGAGAAGGTCCTTGCGGCCGAGGGCGCGGGCAGCGAACTTCTCATAGTCCGCGCGGCAGCTTCTCGCCTCTTGCCGGGTGGCGGAGTCAGCCGAGACGGCGCTCAAAAAGAAGAGCGGTGCAACGGCATCGCTCAGGTTCGCGAGCGAGTTCTCGAGCGCGAGCAGCGCCGTGTTCACGGTGCGGCTGCCGGCGGGAAGGGCCGCGATCGTGTTCAGCTCGGCATCGCAGGTCGCCAAGCTTTTGGCGCAAAGGGCCGACAGCTCGCCTGCCTGGAATGACGGGCGAATCGGATAGACCGCCTGTGTAACGGGCACAGGATTCGGTGCGGGAGATGGCCCTGAAGAAGGGCCCGCGCTCGGAGCCGTGCTGGGCTTCGGGCTGGGAAGCTGGCTCGGGACGGAGCTGGGATGAGTTGAGGGTAGGGGGGATGGATTCGAGCTCGGTTGCACCACGACGTTTCCGCCCGGTTCCTTCGGAATGCCGGCGTCCTCGAGCGGAACGGGAGGCAGGGCGGTCTGCTTTGGCGCGCAGGCGCTGAGAGCGAACACGCACATCAGGAATACACTCAGGTTCAGTGGCTTTTTCATGTGCCCTTATGATCCGGGCCTGAGTAATCAAAGTCAAGGCGACCGGGGTCAGATCCCCAGGCGTTTCAAGAACGCATCATTCGTCGAATCACGGCCTAAAAACAGCTTCAGAAGCTCGTTTGGATCCTTCATGTTTCCCGATTCCAGAATCGTCCGGCGGTAGAGCGCTCCCGTGCCGGGATCAAGCAGTCCATTGGCAGAGAAAAGCGTGAACATGTCGGCGGCGCGCGCTTCCGACCAGAGATAGCCGTAGTAACCGGCGTCGTAACCGCTCATCAGATGGCCAAAGCTCGCTGGGAAGTGCGTGCCCGGGAGCGCGGTGATTCCGAAGAACTTTTCGTAGAGCTTGGCGAAAGTCACTGTTGGATCGGCCGTGCCGTCGCCGGTGTGCAGGCTCATGTCGAAGGTCGCGAGCAGGAGCTGGCGCGTGTAGGTGTACCCTTGATTGAAGTCGCGCGCGGCGATGATCTTGTTGAGTAAAGGTTTGGGAAGGTGATCGGAGAGGATCTCGAGCACGCCGGGATCGTAGACCCAGTTCTCGAGCATCTGCGAAGGCGCTTCGACGAAATCGGTGGCGACGTTCGTGCCTGCCAGGCTTGCGTATGGCGCGCGAGAGAGCGTGTGGTGCATGATATGGCCGAACTCGTGGAAAAGCGTCTTGACCTCGTCGTGGGCGAGCAGCGAAGGCTTGCCGCCCGAGGGAGGCGTGAAGTTCGCGACGATCGCCGAAACTGGCTTCGCATATCCATTAGCGCCCAGTGCGCGCGGCGCGATCAGAGGGAAGGCGGCGGCGTGGCCGTATTTGCCCGCGCGCGGGACGAAGTCAGTGAAGAAGAAGCCGATTAGGCGATTGTCAAAGGCGTCGTTCACTCGGTAAAGTTTTACGCCGTCAGCCCAGACTTCGGCGCCCGAGACCTCCGTGAACGTGACGCCCAGGAGCTTCGAGTAGATCTCGAAGATTCCGCGCACTACGCCGTCTGAAGGGAAGTATTGGCGGATCTCCTCGTCATCAAGCGCGAAGTCGCGCTTCCTGAGCTGATAAGAGTAGTAGTCGATGTCCCATGGATCGAGCGCGGTGGCCGCGGGCACGCTCTCCTGTTTGAACTTGAGAAGGCGCGCGAGATCGGCTTTGCCCTTGGGCGCGACCTTGTCGGTGAGCTCCGATAGGAACGCGCCGACATTTTTCGTAGTCAGGGCCATGCGGTCCGAGACCTGCAGCCCCATCCAAGTGAGATAGTTCGTCAGCTCGGCGATCTTGTTTCGCGTCTTGACCGCTTCTGAAAGCAGCTTCGTGTTGGCGTCGCCAGCGCGGTTCCAGTAGGCGACAAGCATCGTCTTGCGGGTGTCGGAGCTAGGAACGTTGCGCAGCACCTGATCGACATCGGGTTTCTTCGTGGTCACGACCAGCTTCAGCCCGTCCGCTGATTTCTTCAGTCGATCGAGGAAAGCCTGGGGCGCGCCCTCGAGCTCGGCCGGCGTGAACGAAACGGAGGTCTCGTCCTTGTTCAGGTTCGTGTTGAAATCGGCTTCCAACTGGATCAGGCTAGCGCGGAGGTCGGCGATTTTGACCTGATTGGCGATGGGTCGCTCGAGGCCGTTCTTCCGGAACTGCTCGAGCGTCTTGCCAAGAAGGCGCTGTTGGTCGGGATCCGTGATCTTGAGCGCGCCGAGTGCGTCGTAGAGATCCTTGCGGCTGGTGGTTCGCGACACGAGCTTCGCATAGCTCGCGCTGCAATCGGATCCTTCCTTGCTGGTCTTTTCGTTCGTGGAAACGTAGCTCATGAAGGTGAGTGGCGAGACGGCGTCGTTCAGGTCGGCGAGCGTTTTCTCGAGCGCGAGCAGAGTATTGTCCACCGTGCGGGTGGCAGCCGGAGTCTTTGCAATCGCATCGAGCTCGGTCTGGGCCTGTGCGAGGTTTTTCGCGCAGAGCGTGTCCACTTCACTGTCGGCGTAG
>JAYVOO010000603.1:0-3111 GCA_043757905.1 Oligoflexia bacterium | reverse complement strand
TCTGGTTGCCTTGAATCCCTCCCGGAACATCACCGGCAACAACGGCCAGTGCTGCGCGAATGGCACTTGCCGTTACGGCGCCGAAGGCACCACCTGCGGCGCGAAGACCGTCGACAACCTGACCTATACGGTGAGCTTCTGCCCGGTGACCTCCAAACTCAAGCCCGTCGCCGCCGTGAAGTCTCAGCTCGACGCCTTCTTCCTCGCCCTCGACTCGAACACCTCTGTCGCGAACGCGAGCGCGAATTACTTCGTGGTTTCGATCGTACCGCTCACGGGCGCCTCAATCGCCGCGCTCCAGGCCGCCCGCAACACGGATGACACCGCCGTGGGCGGCGTCCGTACAATCGCCACCGACCGCGGCGACCGGTACATCGAGCTTGGAACCCGCGTTGGCAACGGCTCGATCGCCCTCGATATCGCCGCCTCGGATTACACCCAGGTGCTCGACTCCATCGGCCGCGCCCTGGTCGAGAAGGAAGGAACCTTCACTCTGACCCGCGCGCCTACGACGACCGAAGAGATGATTGTCCAGATCAAGCATCAGGATGGCAGCGCCACTGTCGTTACGTCCGACAAATTCACGGTGAGCACCAAAACTCTGGTGATCAACGATCTGAACACGATTCTGTCCTTCAAGTCCACTGACCAGATCTCAATCAACTATCAGCCCCGAACCGCCTTCTAAAGAAAGAGGAACTCAAATGGAATTCTTGGAATATCTCAAAACTGGTTTCCTGCACGTGGCTCCAATCCTGATCGCCGGCGCATTCGCCATCGCGATCATCGTGGAGCGCACGCGGGCCCTTTTTCAGGCGTATCCCATCAAGGACCAGGCCGCTTTCTTCGAGAAGATTCGCGAGCTGGTTATGAGCGGGAAGGTCTCCGATGCGATCTCCCTCTGCGACACGATGCCCGCCAAACCTACGGCCAAAGTCGTGAAGTCCGCACTTCTTCGCGCGCACCAGGCTGAGACGCTCATCGAGCATGGTCTGCAGATCCAGGTCGCCGAAGTGACGGCGACGATCCAGAAGCGCACGAGCTTCCTCGCCACCATCGCGAACGTCGCGACCCTTCTGGGTCTCTTCGGCACGATCGCCGGCCTGATCCATTCCTTCGAAGCCGTCGGCCACGCCGATCCGCAGCAGAAGGGCGCGCTTCTCGCGGCCGGCATCTCGCAAGCCATGAACGCCACGATGCTGGGCTTGGCTGTTGCCATCCCTTGCATGATCGCGTTCAGCTTCCTGATGAACCGCCAGAACCAGCTGGTCGGCCAGGTCGAATCATCGGCCATCCAGGCCCTGGACATCCTCAAGCAGCGCTACTACTCGCTCGAAGCCGAAGTGGCGAACGAGACCGCTCAGCCCCAGGTTCGCGGCAACGCGGCTGAGCTCCGGAGAGTGTCGTAATGTCGATGGCACACGGCTCCGGCGGCGCCGGCAGCCAAGACTTCGAGCTCAACCTCGCGTCGATCATCGACTGCTTCACCGTGCTCATCACGTTCATGCTGGCGTCGGCCTCGTTCCTCGCCATCGGCATCATGGACGCGGGGATCGCGGCAGGCGGACAGACATCCACCGCAGCCACCCCTCCGCCCATCCAGATCTCGATCGAGCTGAAGAAAGACCAAAGCGCTTTGGTGAAGGTCACGGGCAAGACGACGCTGAACAAGGTCGTCGCCTCGAAGGACGCGCTGGTCGACCAGGCGGGTGTCAACGAAGTGCTGAATGGCGTGAAGACCCAGTACCCGGACGTGAAAGCGGTCACGCTTTCCGCCGAGAACTCCGTCGACTACCAGAGCGTGATCAGGACGATGGATTCGGTACGCAAGACCCTGCCTGTCGTCATCCTCGGGGGATTCTAAGATGAAAAACTTCCTTCACAAGAACAAGAAGCCCGCCGGAACCGAGGAGATGAGCCTTCAGATCACCTCCATGGCCGACATATTCATCATCCTCTTGGTCTTCCTACTCAAGAGCTACGCGACAGGCGCCATTTCGCCGACCTCGGCCAAGGGCATGCTCCTCGCCGACGCGCAGGCGAGCGACGTGGCCGTGGACGCCCTCAAGCTCGAAGTCACTGAGAACGCAGTGCTCGTCGAAGGCCAGGCGGTCATGCCGCTGCAGGGCTTCGCATTCGATCCCAAGGACGTGCAGGCCAACGGCACCTCTCGGCAGCTCTCCGCCGCGATGGAAATACAACGCAAGCGCCAGATGCTCATCGCGAAAGGCAACAGCGACGTGAAGATCGACCCTAAGGTCATCGTCATCGCTGACAAACGCGTGCCCTACGGCACGCTCAAGACAGTGCTCGCATCCGCGGCCGTGCACGGCTACACGGACTTCAAGCTCGCCGTCGTGAAGTCAGAATAGGATCGCCATGATTTTCTCCGGGGTTAACAAAATGTCCCAAATTTTACTGGTGTGCGGGGCCTTCCTCAGCGCCCCGCTCGCGTTTTCCGCGCCCGTCGTGGCGCCCGGGAAGCCGCCCGTCAACAATGAAGTCACCGTCTCGAAAGCCTCCCTGAGCGAGCAGCATGAACGCTCGGTCGACGAAGTCGCCATGGCTTCACAGAACAAGGCGATCGAGCAGTTGGCCTCCCTCCTGAAGCGCTACGTGGGCAAGCGCCAGGAACCGATCCTGCTCTTCAAGATGTCCGAGCTCCAGAGTCAGAACGCGAGCATTCTCTTCCGCATCGCCCACGGCAACTCCCACCGCAAGAACGCGAAGCTCGACCTCTCGCGCTTCAACAAGGCCAACACCTCCGCCATATCGACCCTCAACACGCTCATCGCCAAGTACCCGGGCTACGCCGAGATCCCGCAGGCTTATTACGCCCGCGGAAAAGCTTATGAAGAGATCGAGAACAAGGGCCTTGCCGCCCGGGACTACCGCTATCTCGTTGAGCATTATCCCGACGCACCCGAAGTGGATTCGGCTTATATGGCGCTTGCGATCTTTTCGATCGACGCCAATGACCATCCCCAGGCCATCACCTATCTTCAGCAGCTCGAGAAGCGCCCGAATAGTCCGCATTATCCTTTCGCGCTCTACAAGCTCGCGTGGTCGCACTACAATCTGAAGCATATCGAAGAAGCCTTGTCGTATGCC
>JAYVOO010000602.1:0-3111 GCA_043757905.1 Oligoflexia bacterium | reverse complement strand
CGCCGGGGGACCGGGTTCGGGCTCGGATCGCCCGGGAAGAGAAGCGGTTCGCTCACGCAGAGGTGGTCGAGATCATCACTGCTTCCCCGATCCGGCGTCAGGCACCGTGCGTGGTCTTCGGTCATTGCGGCGGCTGCCAATGGCAGCATATTCCTTATGAGTTTCAGTGGAAAACCAAGCTCTCGGGTTTGAAGCATGCGCTCACGCGGGTGGGAGTCCAGACGGAGCTCGAGCCGATCGAGTTTCCGGCGAAAGAGGAATGGCTTTACCGAAACCGCGTCCAGCTTCGCGGGGATGGGAACCGGCTCGGGTTCTACGCGCCAGGCTCGCACGAGATCGTCGCAATCGAGCGCTGCGAGATCTCGCGGCCCGAGATCAACGTCGCTCTCGCGGAAACCCGTGCCGAAGGAGCCGCGAAGCCTCCTTACAAAGTCGAGCTCGAGGTTCTTCCCGACGGCACGCTCTTGAAACACTGGAATCAACCGCACGCAGCCGGCGGCTTCCGGCAGATCAATGATATCCAGAACGAGAGGCTCAAGGCCTGGGTCGACGAACAGCTCCCGCCCGGAGGCGTTCTCTTCGATCTTTTCGGCGGGTCGGGGAATCTCTCGCTCCTGCCGGCTCGCAGGATGAGCCGCACTTTCTGCATCGACCGGGTGATCCGGAAGCCCGAGAACTCGCCCGCGACTATGGAGTTTCATTCCACCGATGTCCTGCCCTGGTTGCTAAAGCATGCGAAATCAGTTGCGCGCAATGCCGCCCAGCGCGGGCCGGCGCTTCTTTCGGCGGCAATCATCGATCCTCCGCGCGACGGTTTGGGTGGAACCTTGAAGGACATTGCTTCCGCGCTCGAGCGCCTCGGAGTGAATCGAATGGTCGCGGTCGGATGCGATGTGGACGCATGGTCCAGTGATCTTCGGAAATGGCTCGACGTCGGGTGGAAGCTCGAGAAGCTCGGCGCGCTGGACTTCTTTCCGCAAACCCCACATCTGGAAGCGCTAGCGCTTCTCGTCCGCTGATTCGCCAGCTTATTGACGGGCGCGCCTAGTGGCTGCGTTTGTTTGACACGGGTTAAGTTGACCCGTAACCTATTAACAGATTCTTAACTCGGGTTTTCCGTTTGTAAAACGCGCCGTTCAGTCGTGACCAAGCCCGGTGACGCAGGTGCATGAGGGGGTTTAGTGCGTTTCGTTTCTCTGGGTTTAGTCCTCCTGATCGCCAGCGTCTCAACTGGTTGCGGCGGAATGAAGACAAAGAAGGGCGAGCTCAGTCACGTCGAACGATCACGCATGTACGTCGAGGTCGCCAATGCCGCACTTCTCGAAGGCGATCCCACCGGAGCGCTCGAGCAGTTGATCAAGGCGGAAGAGGAAGACAATAGCCTGCCCGAGCTCCACCATTCTAAGGCGCTTGCTTACGCGGCGAAAGGTGACGCTGTGACCGCGCTTGCAAGCGCGAAGCGCGCCGTGAAGATCAAGCCCGACTACTCGGACGCGAACAACACTTACGGAAAGCTTCTGATCGACGCCGGCCGTTACGAGGAGGCGCTCGAGCCTCTGATGCGCGCGGCGAACGACCCGATCAACCGCGAGGCTTACAAGGCGTACACGAACATCGGGATCCTCCAGTACCGCCGCGGCCGGATGAGCCTTGCGCGCGAGGCACTGGATAAAGCCATTCAAGGGGCCCCCGACCTTGCCTGCGTTGCTTACTATTACCGAGGCCATGTGCATCTGAAACAGGCCTCCACCGCTTCCGGCAAGAGCCGCATGAGCCCTCATGCCCGCGAAGTCGGTGAAGCGGTCGCCGATTACGGCAAGGCGAGCAAGAAGTACTGCGGCAACTTCAGCGAGGCACACCTGGCTCTCGGGATCGCGTATGAGCAAAGCCGCCAGTACCAGCTGGCCCGCGAGAAGTACCTCGACATCCAGAAACGCTACCCCGAAAGCAAGGTCGCCGAGCAGGCGATGAACCATCTGAGGACGCTACCCTAGGGCATGACCGACAAGACTCAAAGCCTGGGCGAATTCCTGAGACATGAGCGGGAGCGCCGGGGGATCACGATCGAACAGCTCGCATCCGCCACTAAAATCGGCGTGAGGCTCTTGCATTCGCTCGAAGCCGATCATTACGCGGATCTTCCGGCCAAGCCTTTCATCCGAGGTTTCGTGACCTCGTACGCGCGCTTCATCGGGCTAGACCCGAAGGAGACGCTGATCCGCTTCAATGATTTCATCGAACAGCGCGCGCATGACCGACCGACCCGCGACTCGGGTCACAGCGGTTACGCGTTCGAGAAGAAGGAGCAGAGCAGAAGCGTGCTCTGGTTCATGATCGGCGCATTTGTGCTCCTGGGCGGCATTGGGATCATCGTGCTCAAGCCTAATCTCAAACGGCATCATCATGGCTCTCATGCGGAAAAACTGCAGGAAGCCTATCTGGCTTCGCCGTCTCCCGGGCCCTCTTCTGATCCTTCTCCCGGCCCTTCCGGTGCACCTTCGGCAACGCCTTCCACTTCGGCTTCACCTTCACCTATTCCTTCTCCAGCTCCCGTTGCCGTTCCAACTTCTGCTCCTTCTTCCTCGCCGCCTTCGAGCCCAACAAGCCCGTCGCCTGCACCGGAAGTTACCGCGGCGAAGCCGGAAAGTGCTCCGACTCCGAAGCCGATTCCGAGCGCGAATCCCAAAGATCCGTTGAACTCAGGACTCAACATCAAGTCTGCAGCGATTAAACAGAAGGTTCTTTTCCGAGCGCTTTCCGGTGTTTCAGTCAGGTACCAAGTGGACGATCTTCCGGTGATGAATCTCAAGGTCGGCAAGGACAAGCTTTTGGTACTGCGCGCGCTTCGCAAAATCGTTATCCAGGTTGGTCGTGCCGAGGCGTTGGAATACAGCCATAATGGCGGAGCTTATCAGTCGATTAAAGTAGGCGAAAACGCCGAGCGGACCCAGGGCGCGATCACCCTGCGATTTCCCGTCGAACCCGCTGAAATTACTAAAGAACCATTCCCTGGCGCGGGCGACTTTTCGTTTCAATAATTCGTTGCGCTACGACGCCTAACGCGAACGCTCGCATTTCGCCGAAAGTTATCCACACCTAAATGCCGAGTTA
>JAYVOO010000601.1:0-3117 GCA_043757905.1 Oligoflexia bacterium | reverse complement strand
TTCTAGAAATTTGGATCAGAATCCTGGGCAAGTCTCAAAGTCGAGTGCTAAACCCACTTCGTCCAGACTGATGCGTTCGCTTACAACAAGGAGACTTCTCAATGAGATTCCCGGCAAGCTGCGTTCTTCTGCTCCTCACCCTAGTTCCGCAGCTCAGCCTGGCCACCGGGCCCGCTGCCGATAACGATCCCACTTGCCTGGCTCAAGGCAAGGATCTGCCACAGAATAACGACCAGATCGTCCAGTGGAAGAAGTCCACGCCCAATCAGTTCCTGGCGCGCGGCCATGCCACAGGAACAGTCTCTCAACTTTACCCGGACAAAAACGGCCATCAGCACTTCGAAATCCGCCTAGACACCGCTGCCGGAGATACGCTCGAGATCGTCTACAGCGACGCGTTCGGCGCGATTCCTAAAATTCAGGCAGGCATGAGCGTGGAAGCCTGTGGTGATTACATCACTTCGACTCAGGCGACCGGGCAATATTCGGCCTCACCCGACGGCGCAATTCTCCACTGGATCCACAAGAGCCCGAAACCCAATGGGCATCCCTCCGGTTACGTCGAAGTCGATAACGTAGTTTACGGCGGAGACTGAATTCGGGGTTTTCCCCGTACTTATCGACGCAGACAACTTGCTCACGACAGCCGTGCCGGCCTAGTCCCGCTCATTGCAAACAATTTCTGGGCCTCAAATTTTTTTTGGACCCACCTCCACAGCTCGTGAGGCGTGCTGGCGATCGGATCCCAGAGATCGGCCGTGACCTTGTCGTCCTCGCCCCAGGCAGAGCCGAAAGCGGAAATGAAGGAGGCATCTCCTTTCTTCCACTCATCTGAAGCTCACTGTAGCACTCGAAAAACTTTGACTGCTAAAGAGCAATCCCGCTACCCATTATGAACATCTGAGACTGGCCCAAGGGTTGGGAAGTCTCAGATGTTTTCGTTTCAGCCCCCCTCAGCCAGACGGCTCTGAGCTCCTTCAAACCGGTCTAGATTCATGACTTTCGACCACGCCGCGGCGAAGTCCTTCACGAACTTCTTCTTCGCATCGGAACTTCCATATACTTCCGAAACCGCACGAAGCACCGAATTCGAACCGAACACTAAGTCCGCTCGCGTCGCTGTCCACCTCACCGCGCCGGTCTTACGATCCCGGCCCTCATACTGCTCGGCATTGGGCGAAAGCGCAGACCACTCCGTTTCCATACTTAAGAGGTTCACGAAGAAGTCGTTACTCAGCACATTCTTCTGAAGCGTGAGAACACCGAGCTTGGTTCCACCGTGATTTGCTCCCAGCACGCGCAACCCTCCGACCAACACGGTCATCTCGGGAGCAGTCAACGTCAGGAGCTGCGCCTTGTCCAACAAGAGCGCTTCGACCGGGACCTGTGACTGCGCCTTCAGGTAGTTTCGAAAGCCGTCCGCGTGAGGCTCGAGCACGGCAAAGGACTCCACATCAGTCTGCACCTGGCGCGCGTCCGCCCTTCCAGGGTTGAACGGGATTTTAACTTCGATCTCGGCGTTCTTCGCCGCCTGCTCGATCGCGGCATCCCCTCCTAACACGATGAGGTCTGCGAGCGAGACTTTCGTTCCGCCCTTTGCGGTTCCGTTGAAAGAAGCCTGAACCCCCTCCAGCAACCTGAGCACTCTGGCCAGCTGCGCCGGCTGGTTCACCGCCCAATCCTTCTGAGGCGCTAGCCGGATTCTCCCGCCGTTGGCTCCGCCACGCTTGTCGGAACCGCGGAACGTGGAGGCCGACGCCCACGCCACGGACACAAGCTCGGAGATGGAAAGACCACTGCTCAAGATCGTTTGCTTGAGTGCCTGAACTTCGCCGTCACCGATGAGGGGATGATCTACCGCAGGGATGGGATCCTGCCAAATCAGCTCTTCCGCGGGGACTTCGGATCCCAGATAGCGGGACCGAGGTCCCATATCGCGGTGAGTGAGCTTGAACCAGGCGCGCGCGAACGCTTCGGCGAACTCGGCGGGATTTGCCAGGAACCGGCGCGAGATCTTTTCGTAAGCGGGGTCCACGCGCAGGGCGAGGTCGCTCGTAAGCATCGTTGGCAGATGCATTTTTGCCGGGTCATGCGCATCCGGAATTGTCGGTTTGGAACTACTCGCGACCCACTGATGCGCGCCGGCCGGGCTCTTAGAGAGCTTCCACTCATGGCCAAATAAATTCTCAAAAAATCCCATTCCCCACCGAGTCGGCGTCGAAGTCCAGGTGACTTCTAGGCCGCTCGTGATCGCATCGGAGCCGTGGCCTTTACGGTACGCACTCATCCAGCCGAAGCCCATCCGCTCAAGTTCCGAGGCTTCGGGCTCTGCACCGACATGGCTTGCCTCGGCGGCGCCGTGGGTCTTTCCGAAGGTATGGCCACCAGCGATCAGCGCGACGGTCTCGACGTCGTTCATCGCCATGCGCGCGAAAGTGTCGCGGATGTCTTGAGCGGAAGCCAATGGGTCGGGCTTTCCATCTGGCCCCTCGGGATTGACGTAGATCAACCCCATTTGCACCGCGGCCAACGGTTTCTCCAGATCCCGCGCATGCGGCACCTCGCTGTCGTCATCCTTCACGAGCACCGCATGGTCTTCCACGACGCCTGGCGACCCATGCGAGTAGCGTTGGTCCGCTCCGAGCCACTTCTGCTCTGATCCCCAGTAGACGTCCTGATCCGGTTCCCAAACATCCTCTCTACCGCCCGCGAAACCGAAGGTCTTAAAGCCCATCGACTCCAAGGCCACGTTGCCAGCGAGAATCATTAGGTCCGCCCAGGAAATCTTCCGACCGTACTTCTGCTTGGTCGGCCAAAGTAAGCGACGCGCCTTATCTAGATTCACGTTATCTGGCCACGAGTTCAGCGGCGAGAACCGCTGCTGTCCCCGGGCAGCACCCCCTCGCCCGTCTCCAGTACGGTAAGTGCCGGCGCTATGCCAGGCCAAACGGATGAAGAACGGCCCGTAATGCCCGAAGTCCGCGGGCCACCAGTCCTGCGAGTCCGTCATGAGATCAGTAAGATCCCGCTTGAGTGCCGCGAGGTCAAGGCTCTTGAACTCGGACGCGTAGTCAAATTCCTCTCCCATGGGATCGGATTTCGCCGAGTGCTGATGGA
>JAYVOO010000600.1:0-11631 GCA_043757905.1 Oligoflexia bacterium | reverse complement strand
CGTCGTCGACCGACTGGATGAAGCAGGCCGAACACTGCGGATTCTGGTAGGCGTTCTTCGTTTCCACAATCCGAAGCGTATTCGGATCCCAGGCGAAGTTTCCGCCCGAACCCTCGATGCCGTACTCCTGATGCAGGCCCAAGTTGAACCAGACCGGCGAGTTGAATGCGCCCTTTTGATGGATCAGCAGATAGGAGAGCTCTTCCTCGTAAACCTTCGCGCTCTCTTCGGAGAAGTAGCCCATCTCGAGGCCGGCACGGCTAAGCGTGCGGGCGACCCGGCGGATCACCTGGCGGACGGAAGTCTCATGGCCCGTCTCGGGCACGCCGGCCTTGCGGAAGTATTTCGAAACGAGGATGTCGACGGCGAGCTGGCTCCACTCGGCCGGCACTTCCACGTCCTTCATCTCGAAGACCGTGCGTCCGTCCGTGTCCTTGATCTTGGAGTTGGCCTTCATGTAGGCAACGGTGTCGAGCGGGTGCTTGTTCTCCAGAAGATCACGGGTGAAATAACGCTCGATTGCCAGGCGATCGGAAGCTGCGCTCGGCGGCCGCCCGCCTTTACCGATACGGCGCATGGGCTTCAAGCCAAGGTGCTGTTCTGATGACTTGTCTGCGTTGGTAATCTTTTCCATGATTCTCTCCCCGGGTCTTATGAATGTGTTCATTGGTCTTAAACGCAGCAGCCCCAGGCTCCAACTCGGAAGGAAAAAAAATTTCCGAGCACCCCACGAGCAATCGACATTACCGACTTCCTTCTCCCGCTTCTGCGTGCTCGCGACACCCAGGCCACTTTAAACTCCCCACAAGGGATGGGGTGCAAGAAGCATTCACCCACAAGCTATAGCCAATCGAGCGCGCGTTACGGACGCCTAGCTTCTCTGGACCCTCCGGCTGACGCATCATTCTGATGGGATTGCGTCGCAGGTTTATCGCCGTGCAGAATCCCGGACCGGATGCCTGGGTCCGTCACGGAGTTGACGCTGCCAGTAAAGTTTTCCCGGTGAGCGCTTGCCGCTCGGGCCTGGGCACTTTACCATTTAATACACATGAAACTAAATCTGCTTCGTACGTCATGGATGGCGACGGGGATCCTTGCCACGAGCTTGCTCGCGGCGGGCGTCTCGTCAGAGGCGGCAACCAAGACGGAAAGCTATGCCCAGCTTCCTTCCTCCGGTTGCCCTTCGGTTTCTCAGTTCGGTCATGGGCACTTCGCGCAGATCGGAGCCATGGCAGGATGCCAGGTCTCGACGAGCAGCCAGGACTCCGAACGCATCTTCCGCGGCGGAGCGGTCAGCCAGGCTGGCGCAGGCTGCTTGAAATCGAGCGGCATTCGCGTCGTAATCGATCTTCGTTCAGAAGGCGAGAAAGGGAGCGAGAAGGCTTGGGTCGAAAACACGAGCGGAACCTACTACTCGTTCCCAATGGCGACCGACTCGTCGGTGCCCTCGAAGAGCTGCAAGAACGCCGGGCTCAGCGCTTCGCAATGCAATCGCAAGAACGCGCTCGGAGCGGTCGACCTGATGGACAAGATTCTTTCTTCCGATTCCAACGTCCAGATTTTTGTACACTGCGCACGCGGCGAGGATCGCACGGGACTAGTCATCGGACTCTACCGCGCACTAAAGGAGCGCTGCCCGAAAGCGAAGGCCCGGAGCGAGATGGCCGCCTTTTATTACACGGCCTACGCCCCGTTGAAGTCAGTGTGGGACCAGGAGACAGCCAATCTGCCCTAAAAGCGACACGATCTCGCCGCTGCCACGAGCGGCGGATTAGAGAAAACGCTCAGAGAATTCGCCGTTCTGATAGCTGAAGAGTTTCTTCTGGCCATCGATCTCAGTCTCGACGCTCACCGGGCGCTTCCAGATCTCGTTGAGCGACCGCATGGTTTCACGCGACCACTTGACGTCGAGATCCAGGCCCTGATGCTTGTGCCAGAGGAGCAGCTCGCCCTTGTTCTGAAAATTGCCGTCCGTGACGTAGATGAAGGGCTGACCGCGATTGGTCATCTGGAACAATAGCTTTTCCTTCACCTTCTTGAAGTCGCGCTCGGCGATCTCGTATTGGTTCGTGCGCCGGTTAAAAGCGTAGGTATAGAGCTTATAGCGCTCGACGAACTCTTCGGTGAGATACTCGTCCAGGAACGTCACGTCGTTGCACACGCGCCGGACTTCGAAGATCTTTTCTCGACCCTTGCCGAGCTTGGTGTCCCAGTTGTGCTTGGCGACGCGGTCCTCGCACTCGTCGTACTCTTTACCGAACTGGCCTCGGTCCCAGCGGTACTCGATGTCGCGGAAGAGCTCGATTCCGATCTTATACGGATTGATCCGGCCCGGAGCCATCGCCATCGTACCGGCATGGTGATCGGCGAAGTCGATGATCTCGGAATCCTTCAATGCCTTCTGAGTCATGATCTTCGAATGCCAGTAGGACGCCCAGCCTTCGTTCATGACCTTCGTTTGACCCTGAGGCGCAAAATAGTAGGCCTCGTCGCGGACGATCGATAGCACCTCGTGCTGCCAGGTCTCCAGAGGTGCGTTTTGCAGAAGAAAGGAAAGCACGTCTTTCTGAGGCTCGGCCGGGTTCTTCTTCGACTGCTTGGCGTCTTCCTGATTCCTTTTGCGCTGCTCTTCAATGAACTCGGGCGGATTGATGTAGCTGTCCATATAGCCGCGGGAATTCTTGAGCTTCCCCACTTCAGCCGCAGCCGTTTCAGCCGCGTTGTCCGCGTCGTTTGATCCCGAGAGCTGGCTCTTTGCCCCGCCCCGGGCCTTTGGCACGGAGAATGGCAGGAACGGGTCAATCAGAGTCTCAAGCGCCAGGCAGTGGTCGATGAAATCTTCGACCACGTCCTGGCCATAGCGATCCATGAAGTCACGGATCTTCACCGCATGATTCGCCATATGGTCGAGCATCTTGCGGTTCGTCTTCGAGAACCAATAGTTGTTCTTGAAGAAGTCCACGTGCCCATAAACGTGCGCGATGACCATCTTCTGGTCGACCAGGTTATTGGCCTTCATCAGATAGGCGTAAGAGGGATCCGTATTGATCACCATCTCGTAAATCTTCTGGAGCCCCCAGGTATAGCCCTTGGAGAGCTGGTCGTAGTCCATGCCGAAGCGCCAGTGCGGATAGCGCACGGGAAATCCTCCGAGCGCGGCTAGGCTATTGATCTGCTCGTGATCGACCATTTCAAAGATCGTCTCGAAGAAATCCAGACCGTAGCCCTCTGCGTACTTTCGGATCTCGTCGCGGATCTTCGAGAGCTCGGGCGTCAGCTGGGACGACATATAATCCATCGAGCTCATTATTTACCTTTCCCCAAGAAGTCCTTGATCGACTGCAGGATGCCTTCCTTGTTCTCGATCTTGGAGAGAATCACCGAGTCATGGGTGTTGCCGAAGTATTCTTTCAAGTCCTTGTAGAACTGGCCCGACCCGTAGCGCGACTCGACCTGGCCGTAGCAAAAGACATTGCACTTCTGCAGGAGCGTCTTCTCCATCAGCTCCAAGCAAAGTCGTGTGTCCTCGCCCGACCAGTTGTCTCCGTCGGAGAAGTGAAACGGATAGATGTTCCAATCTGAGGGCGCGTAGTCCGTATCAATAATTTTTTCGCAAAGCTTGTAGGCCGAGCTGATGAGCGTGCCGCCGCTCTCGCGGGTCTTGAAAAACGTGTCTTCATCCACTTCGCGCGCGGTGGCGTCGTGGATAATGTAACGAGTCTCGATGCCTTTGTATTGACTGCGCAACCAAGTATCGATCCAGAAGGCCTCGGTCCGGACGATCTCCTTTTGCTCGTCGCCCATCGAGCCCGAGACGTCCATCATATAGATGATGACCGCGCTGTTCTCGTGACGAACGTCACTTTTCCATGACCGGTACCGCATGTCGTTCTTGATGGGAATGATGATCGGGTTGTTCGGGTCGTAGACGCCCGAGGCGATCTGCCGGCGAAGCGTTTCGCGAAAAGTGCGCTTGAAATGCCGGAGCGAGTTCGGGCCCTGGTTTGATATGCCCGTGTACTTGTCCGTCTTCGATTTCAGCGTCTTGTGGCCGCGCGGCTCGATCTTTGGAAGCTCAAGCTGCTCGCCCAGGATCTCTGCGAGCTCGGCCAGCGTCAGATCCACCTCTAAGGTGTGATTGCCTTCCGTATTGCCCGCTTCGCCTTCGCCCGGCTCGGGTTCACCCTGGCCGACGGGATCGCCGGGCTTGCCTTCGCCTTGCCCCACGCCCCCCTGCTCCTTGTCGCCGAATCGAAAGTGCGGGATCTCGATCTGTGGAACCGGGATCGTCACCATGTCTTTGCCCTTGCGGCCGATCATCTCGCCATGGGTGACGTACTTCTTGAGATCCTGCTTGATCTTGCCTTTGACGATCGCTCGGAAGCGAGAGTGATCTCTCTTAATATTATAGATCATTCAAAAGCCTCCGGGAGGTCGGTTTGCGAAGCCGCTTTACTGGCGTTTCTTGACGTCGCCGCGGGCGAAGATCGACGCGACGAAGTTCAGCACGTCGGTGGAGCAGATCTCGCAGTACCCATGGTTTTTGATCAACCGGGTCTTCACGACATCGATCTTCTCTTGGGTCGACTTGTCGACGACGTTTGAGACCAAGGACGTCAGCTTGATCGTGTCCTTCTGGTCTTCGAACAGCTTCAACTCCAATGCCTTATGCAGACGCTCGTTCGTTTTGTAGTCAAAGATGCGGCCTTCGATGGCAAGTGCCCCGATGTAATTCATGATCTCGCGGCGAAAGTCGTCTTTGCGGCTCTCAGGGATGTCGATCTTGTCTTCGATCGAACGCATGAGACGCTCATCCGGCTCTTCATCTTGTCCTGTGTACTTATTCTTTACCCGCTCGCGCTGGGTATAGGCCTTGACGTTATCAATGTAGTTCGAGCAGAGCTTGGCGATCGCGTCCTCGTCGGCCGAGATTGCGCGCTGGACTTCGTTCTTCACGATGTCCTCGTACTCTTGCTTCACTACGGCCAGAAGCTCCCGGTACTCGCGTCGCTTTTCGTCTGATCCGACCAGCGCGTGATGCTTCAGCCCGCCTTCGAGCTCGTTCATCACCATGAAGGGGTTCACGCAGCCGACCTCGCCCGCCTTGTCGTTGACCAGGGCGTTGGAGATCTTGTCTTGGACGTAACGAGGGCTGATCCCTTCCAAGCCTTCGCGAATCGTCTCCTTGCGAAGCTCCTTCACGTTGTCCTCGGTGTAGCCGGTCAGGGTCTTTCCGTCATAAAGCTTCAGCTTCTGAAGCAGGGAAAGATTTGCTTTCTTAGGCTGCTCGAGCCGGGTCAAGATCGCCCACATAGCAGCCACTTCGACCGTGTGCGGGGCGATGTGCTTGCCTTTGATCTTGGCCGCGTTGAAGTCTTTCTCGTAGATCTTCGTCTCCTGCTTCAGTTTTGTGATGTAGGGGATATCGATCTTGACCGTACGGTCGCGCAAGGCTTCCATGAACTCGTTGTTCTGGAGCTTCTTGAACTCGGGCTCGTTCGTATGGCCAATGATCACTTCGTCGATGTCCGTTTGCGAGAACTTCTTGGGCTTGATCTTGTGCTCTTGCGAGGCGGTCAATAGATCGTATAAAAATGCGACGTCGAGCTTCAGCACTTCGATGAACTCCACGATGCCGCGGTTGGCGATGTTGAACTCGCCGTCGAAGTTGAACGCGCGCGGATCGGAATCGGAGCCGTACTCAGCGATTTTCCGGTAATTGATATCGCCGGTCAGCTCGGTCGAGTCCTGGTTCTTCTCATCCTTCGGCTGGAACGTGCCGATGCCGATGCGGTCCTTCTCGGACAGGACCAGGCGCTCGACGCGTACGTGCTTCATGACTTTCGTCCAGTCGCCTTCGTAGCGCTTCATGAACTCGCGGTAAACGAAGCGGGACGCGGGATCGAGGTCGCCCTTGATCGCGATGCGGTACGCGGTCTTGTTGCCGCGGTTCAATTCGTCGAGCACCTTCCCACGCGACTCTTCAGGGATCAGCTTCAGCGGCTCATCGTGCATCGGGGAAGGCATTTCCTTCACGTTGCCCAGGATATCGCCGAACTTTCCGTCGGGGTCGACCCAAGTGAAGGAGTAGAGCGCGCCGTCCGGTGTGGCGGAATAAGCTTCGATGCCTTTCTTTAGAACGCGCGCGATTGTCGACTTCGCCGAACCGACCGGCCCGTGAAGCAAAAGCACGCGCTTTTCGGTTCCGTATCCGAGCGCCGCCGACTTGAAAAAGTGAACAAGCTTCATCAGAGGGACGTCGAGGCCGAAAACCGCGTCTTTTCCGTGGTCGATCGGATCCTCAAAGAACTTGTAGGTCAGGATCGTCTTTTTGTATTCGACATAAGACCCCGTGCCCCACGATAGAATCATGTCGTAAGCGCGCTGAAACGCGTTCCGGCAGATGCGCGGATCGTTCTTCGCTAACTCCAGGTATTCGAAGAAAGTTCCTTCCCAATGCTGCGTTTTGAATTCCTTCGGGGAGTTCAAATCAGCGAGCATCTTCTCCCAACTTTTCGATCCGGAGTCGCCAGTTTGCGCCATGAGCCATCCACCTTCCATATGGGTAAGTTGTTCGTCTACCGTGACTTGAGATCTCGGCCCGCCATGAGGGCGGGCCTGGTCAGCAACTGGTCCCATTTTACCTTTACATGGCTTCAGATGTAAAGTTACCGTCTCAATCGAATGCACTCACACCTTCGCGGACACCCCGCGTTAATTGAAGCGGTCAAGCGTCTGGAGAAAGTCAACCCCGACCAATTCGAGCTCTATTTCGAGAAGAAGAGCTCGACCAAGATCGATTCCAAAAACCAGGAAGTCGACAGCCTCTCGCGCTCCGAGGACGTGGGCCTCGCCATCCGCCTGATTCAAGACAAGCGCCTGGGATTCAGCTACACGACCTCGCTCCACACGGACGCTATCCAGAAGGCGGTCGAAGCGGCCAGCGCCGTCGCCAAGTTCATGCCTCAGGATGAGAATGTCGGACTTTTCTCGTTTGGCTCCTCGGTCTACCCCAACGTGGACTCGTTTGACGTCAAAGGACAGACGGTCCCCATGGCCCAGAAGATCGAACTGGCCAAGGAGCTGGAGTCGGAGACCCGCAAATCCGATCGCCGCATCACCGGAGTGCGCGCCGCGACCCTGACCGACACCTCGTATGAGGTGCATCTCGTGGATTCCAACGGTGAACACATCGAGCACCGCACCACCCTTTATGGAGCGAGCGTCACTTGCAAAGCGGAAGAAAGCGGCGACAGCCAGATGGGCGGGGACTTCGGCTTCGCCAATTACTTGGACCAGCTGGACGTGAAAACGGTCGGCAGGCAGGCGGCAGATTATGCCACCGAGCTTTTAGGGGCTGGCTCCGCGCCAACCCTGAGCTGCCCGGCGATCCTACGTAACTCGGTCGTCGCCGAATTGGTCGATTTTCTTTCGGCGAGCTTCTCGGCCGAAGAAATGGACAAGGGCCGCAGCATGCTGGCCGGAAAACACGGCTCCCGCATTTTCTCCGAGTTTGTTCACCTGATCGACGACGGGCTCATGCCCGGCGGCTACGCGACTTCGCCCTTCGACGGCGAGGGCGTTCCATCCAGCAAGACCGTTTTAGTGGACGGCGGCTTTCTCTCGGGTGCACTCTATGACGGTTATTACGCGAGAAAGTGCGGAAAAGACCCGACCGGGAACGCCATGCGCGGAATCAAGGCGCCCCCCTCGATCGGCTTCTCAAACCTTTACATGCAGAAGGGCCGCAAGTCCGAGCTCCAGCTGATGGACGGAATCTCCAAGGGCATCCTGATCACCGATCTGATGGGCGTGCACACGGCAAATCCCGTCACCGGAGACTTCTCCCTCGGCGCTTCAGGCATCTTGATCGAGCACGGTAAGCTTACCCGCCCTGTGCGCGGATTCGCGGTCGCCGGTAATGTGTTGGAACTTTTCCGAAAAATGACGGATATTGGAAGTGATCTGAGATTTTTCGGCAATGTCGGAGCACCCTCGGTGCGCGTCTCCGAGCTTTCGGTCGGCGGCGCGTAAACCTCGGGACTCCTCCTTGAGGGTTACGTGAGCGTAAACGACGCAGAAGACTCAACATCCGCGGAACTAGAGGCCCGCGTGGCGAAGCGCTACCGCGTCGGCACCGCGACTCATGTTGGCATGAAGCGTTCCCAGAACCAGGACTGTTTCGGTTCCAAGCCCGAGCTCGGCCTTTTCATGGTCGCCGACGGAATGGGCGGCCATAAGGGCGGCGAGATCGCGAGCGCATTTGCCGTCGAGACGATCGCCAAGAACGTGCGTGGAAGCCTGAAGCTCGCAGGTCGCGAGCCCCGCAAAGCACTCTACGACGCCATCATCGCCGCCAACGACACCATCTACCGTCATTCGGCCGAGGACCCCTCGCTTCATGGCATGGGCACGACGACTACAGCGCTACTCTTTCATCAGGACAGGCTCTTCATCGGGCATGTTGGCGATAGCCGCTGCTACTTCTTCAAGAAGAGCGAGTCCGTCTCCATGATCTGGCAGGCCACGCGCGACCATTCGCTCGTGCAGGAGAAGCTACGCGCGGGCCTCATCACGCGCGCCGAGGTCAAGACCGACCGCATGAAGAACGTCATCACTCGAAGCGTGGGCTTCGAGCAGGTGGTGCATCCGGAAATCTACGAGATGAAGACCGAGCCCGGCGACGTCTTCCTGCTCTGCTCGGACGGGCTCTCGGGCATGGTCGAAGACCAAGGCATCCTCTCCATGATCGAGAACCACGTTTTTCTTGACCATAATCCACAAATCGCAGCAGACCACCTGATCGCGGCTGCCAACGCGGGCGGTGGCGACGATAACGTCACCGTGGTGATCATTGAAATGACTGCAGAGAAATGACAGGAGCCTGAGTTTTGTCCAACCGCTTTTACACCATCATGGTCGTACCCGAGAAGACCTCCCAGGTGCGCAAATTCATCGTTCCCGCCTGGATCCTGAAAGGCATTATGATAGGCGTCGCGCTCACGGCGGTCATCGCCACCGTGATGGTGCTCGATTACTGGTTCGTGATGAACCAAATCACGGAACTGAAGCAGCTGAAGTCAGAAAACCGCAGACTCCGCCAGCAGGTGCAGGTCTTCAAGAGCAAGATGACCTCAATCGAGAACACGATGGAGCGCGTGAAGACTTTCTCGACTCGCCTGAAAGTGATCACGGGCGTCGAGGACAAGTCGGGCCTGCTTCAGAGCCTGAACAAGACACCGCTCCCCGACTCGGCGACCAATATTGGAACGCCGGCAGCGAACCTGAGCAGCGCTCCAAGCAAGATCGCGGCCCTCACTGAAAGCGAATCGCCTTCGGCCGGTCCGGCCGATCCAGAAGACGAGCGCCTGAAGGCCGAGCAATCCGAGATGGACCTGCTCTTCGCCAAGCTCACTCAGGATTCCTCCTACTTAGAGCAGGTCCTTCAAGATCAATACGAGCTCTTGACCGATAAGCGCGCGTTCCTCGACGCCCGCCCGACTCGTAAACCCACGATCGGCTACTACACCTCCGGATTCGGAGTGAGAAAGTCTCCATTCGGCGGCCGCGTCAAGATGCATGAAGGTCTCGATATCGCCAATCGCCCAGGTACGCCGATCAAAGCGACGGCCGATGGCGTCGTGGCCTATTCCGAAAGCAAAGCGGGCTATGGGCAGGTTGTGATCGTCGACCACGGCTACGGGGTCGAAACCTGGTACGCGCACTGCCGGAAGCTTCTCGTTAAAAAGGGGCAGAAAATCCGCCGGGGCGACACCGTTTCGCTGCTCGGTAATAGTGGCCAGTCCACCGGCCCGCATCTGCATTACGAGGTCAGGGTCCACGGGATTCCCGTCGACCCCCTGACCTACGTTCTTGAAAATTAATTCCTTAAATTCCAACAAAAACCTGCGTGACACGACCTAGCGCCCCCGGCTAGAGTGGCCGAAGATTATGCAACAACTCCAGTCCATCGCCAAAAAAGTCTTTGGGACCCAAAACGAGCGCGAGCTGAAATCGATCTACCCGATCGTCACGCGCATCAACGAGTTCGAGAAGACGATCAAACCGCTCTCGAACGCCCAGCTACAAGCTAAGACGGCCGAGTTTCGCAGCCGACTATCGCGCGGAGAGCCACTGGATGCGATCCTACCCGAAGCTTTCGCGGTCGTCCGCGAAGCAGCACTTCGCGTGATCGGCCAGCGCCATTACGACGTGCAGCTAATCGGCGGCATCACGCTCCACCGCGGCCGCATCGCTGAGATGAGAACAGGCGAAGGCAAGACCTTGGTCGCCACCCTCCCAGTCTACACGAACGCACTCGAAGGCAAGGGCGTCCACGTCATCACGGTCAACGATTACCTCGCCCGCCGCGACTCGGCCTGGATGGGCCAGATCTACGGCTTCCTGGGCATGAATACCGGAATCATCGTGCATGGGCTGACCGATCGCCAGCGCCAGGAGAACTACGGCGCCGACATCACCTACGGAACGAATAACGAATTCGGTTTTGATTACCTCCGCGACAATATGAAGTTCCGGCTCGAGAACTATGTCCAGCGCGAGCTGCATTACGCTGTGATCGACGAAGTCGACTCCATCTTGATCGACGAAGCGCGCACACCACTCATTATCTCGGGCCCCACCGAAGACTCGACCGACATGTATTATAAGATCGACCGCACGATCTTGTCCGACGGCGGGCTGACCAAGGAAGCCGACTACACGATCGACGAGAAATCCAAGACCGCTGCCTTGACTGACCTGGGCGTCGACAAAATGGAAAAACGCTTGGGGATCCCGAACCTCTACGATCCTCAGAACATCGAAGTGCTCCATCACGTGAACCAGGGTTTGCGAGCCCATATGCTCTTCAAGCGCGACGTCGATTACGTCGTCAAAGAAGGCGAAGTGATGATCGTCGACGAGTTCACCGGACGCCTGATGCCAGGCAGGCGCTGGTCCGACGGCCTCCATCAGGCGATCGAGGCCAAAGAAGGCGTCAACATCGAGAACGAGAACCAGACACTCGCCACGATCACCTTTCAGAACTACTTCCGGATGTACAAGAAGCTCTCAGGCATGACGGGTACGGCCGACACCGAGGCGATGGAGTTCAAACAGATCTACAAGCTCGACGTCACGATCGTCCCGACGAATCGCGAGATGGTCCGTAAGGACCAGGCCGACGTCATCTACAAATCGGAAGCCTCTAAAGTCAAAGCGATGATCGAGGAGATCAAGCGTCTTCATGAAAAGGGTCAGCCCGTGCTCGTCGGCACAGTGTCCGTCGACAAATCGGAAAAACTTGCCGCCGTCATGAAGGCCCAGGGCATCAAGCACAACGTCTTGAACGCTAAACAGCACGAACGCGAAGCCGATATCGTCGCCCAGGCTGGTCGAAAAGGCGCGATCACCGTCTCGACCAATATGGCAGGCCGCGGGACCGACATTCTGCTCGGCGGAAATCCCGAGCTTCTGGCTAAGAACGAAGTAGGCCCAATTGAGAAAGACGCCGACGACGCCGCCAAAGCCGAACACGAGAAAAAGCATGAAGACGCGCTCGCTAAGTGGAAACTCAAGTGCGCGGCCGACAAGAAAGAGATCCTTGATCTCGGCGGCCTCTTCATCCTA
>JAYVOO010000599.1:0-3122 GCA_043757905.1 Oligoflexia bacterium | reverse complement strand
CGATTGAAAGCGCTCCGCCACTTCACTCTCGCCTGCCTAGTCGGCTTCATCGTCACTCAGGCGGGTTGCGCGGGTCCGTCGACGCCGCTCGGAGCGGTCCGCACCTTCGTGCCCGGCGGCGGCAAGATCGTGTCCCTGATCGAAAGTTCCCTCATCTCGGTCGGCGGAGACAAGACTCCTGGAGAGGACTTCCCGCCCTCCATCCGATTCTATCCGCTACACCAAGTCCTCCACCGCGCCCATCCGCTGAAGGTCACGATCCACGACCCTGACGGGATCAGCGACACCTTCGACCTGCGCGTGGACTACAACGGATTCGACGTGACGGCGAGCTTCCTCGAGCAAGCCAGGCTCACACGCGACGCCCACGGGCAGCAGCTCGCGATCTCCGTACCGTCGGTGCGACTGAACTCGGCCTTCGAGCATACGATCGAGTTCTCTTACCGCAACTCGCGCGGTGCGACCGTGCATACCCGCTATCAGGCTCCAGTCTGCCAGGCATTCGGCGACCGCAAGATCGCGACCCTCGATCGGTTCCACACCTCTCCGCGGATGCTCGACATGATCGAGAAGCTCTCGCGGGAATCGGGCTTCAATCCCGCTTTCACCGCGGGACTGATCGCAAAAGAGTCGAGCTTCAAATTGGACGCCGTGAGCTGGGCGCGCGGAATCGGGCTCACGCAGGTGACGACGCTCGCCGAGAACGAAATCGCAGGCCGGCTCGGCGACTGGCCCCGGTATGCGGGCCTCAGCGAGCTGCCCATTCCGCTGCTCAAAGGCATGATCTGGAGCGGAACGATTAATTCGGAGAACGAGTGGCGGCTGGATCCGGAAAAATCCGTCCGCGGCGGACTCGCGTTCCTGCTCTATCTATTTGACCGCTGGTCCACAGCCGAAAACAACGAGCGCATTCTCACCGCGGGCTCGCTCTCGCCCGAAGAGCTGCGCATGCGGCTCGTGCTGGCGAGCTACAACTCAGGTTTCGCGCGCGTGTCGTTGGCGTTTCACCGCGAGCCCCTCACCTGGCAGAACGATCCCGAGCTCTCCGGAATCTCTAAGTACTTGAATCAGATCGTGAGCTACTGCGACCGCTTCACTCAAACCCCCGATTCTCAAGAGGAGAACCAAGATGAAAGCAAGACCTAGCCTGTTGCTCTGGCAAAGCGCCCTGCTCTTCCTGATTGCCGCGGCTTTTCCGATCCAGATCATGTTGCTCTTCGGACACTCTCCGTTCGAATGGCACGCGATCGCGTCGAAACTCGCGCCGATGAACTGGATCGTCATCGGGCTCTCTCTGCTCTCTTCCATCCTGGCATGGAGGGCTTCGCCGGCTCTGCTGGTCCTGCTGCCGATTCTCTCGGGCTCGGTCGTCTACAATAACTGGATCGTGGCCGCGGCCAGTTTAAACTACAACTGGCGTGTCGCTATGGGCTCCGCCATCGCGGCCGTGGCGGTGCTCTGCCTGCCCGTGCTCCGCAAGAGTGTGCGTGGGCTTCTCCTCGCGCCCCAGCGCCGCTGGTGGCTCACTCCCAAACGCCACTCGATTTGCATTCCCGTGCGCCTTAAGCTTCATCTGCCCCAAGGCAGCACGGAGTACCTCGCCATGACTTTCGATCTGTCCGAAGGTGGTGCGTTTATCCCGCTCGAGATGATGGCGCCGACCCACGAGAATGGCAGCCAAGAGCTACCTCCCGTGATCCGCATCGGCACCCAATGCTACGTTTCGCTGCCCTTGCGCGGCCTCAACCGAGTTTCCTGTCGCGCAGAAGTCGTGCGCCACGCGAGCTCGAACGGCCGTTATCCGGGGGGCATCGGCATCCGGTTCCTCGGTCTCGGCTGGCGCGCGCGTTCGGCGCTCGAAGGCTACATCGGTTACCGCACTTCGCAGGAGGTCACACGCCGCCCGACGATGAATTAAGCGATCCTAGCGGAGCGCCTTTTTCCCAAGCCCGAGTTCCCTGAGCGCGGTTTTCAGGGTTTTCTTCTCGTGCTTGCGGGCAGCAGACTCCATCCAGTCGCCGATAGATTTCAACTTCCGAACCACGCAGTCGAGCGCGACCAGCCGGGCATAATGCTTGTCATTGGCCGCGATCAGATTCCACGGCGCCGCTGGGGCCTCGGTCTTTCTGAGGAGGTCGTCGGTGGCGGCGACGTAGCTCTTCCACTTCGCGCGGGCGCCGATGTCCTCTTTGGAGAGCTTCCACTGCTTATAGGGATCCGCGAGCCGATCTTCGAAGCGCTTGAGCTGCTCTTGCTTGTCGATCGCGAGAAAGATCTTGATCAGATGGATGCCGTCGTCGGTGAGCTGCCGCTCGAACTCGCGAATCTCGGCGTAAGCCTCGCGGATCCTCTTTTCCGGCGCAAGCCCTTCCACGCGCTCAACCAGCACGCGACCGTACCAAGATCGGTCGAAGATCGCGATCATTCCGGCCGGGGGCAAGTCGCGCCAGAATCGGTAGAGATAGTGATGGGATTTCTCGTCCTCAGACGGAGGCCCGATCGGATGCACTCGCACTCCGCGCGGGTCGAGTTGTTGCACGAGACGTCGGATGGCGCCGCCTTTGCCGGCCGCATCGAAGCCCTCAAAGACGATGATCACGCGCTCCTTGCGCTTCCAGACGCTTTGCTGAATCCGCAAAAGCTTGAGCTGTAGTTCCTCGAGGCGCTTCTTCTCCTCGTCACGGCCGGGCCCCTTCGGGAACTTTCCCGAATTGAGAAGCCCGCTCAAGGAGAGCGTCTTTGCCATCAGTGCGTAGTCGGAGGAGAAACTGTCTGACTGTCCGATGGAAGATCTGTACTGGCCGCACCGGCCTCGGCAGCCTGTCTGCGGGACTCGACGGCCTGGACCGCGGCGATGCAGATTGCAAGCGGCGCAGTGGCGCAGACCGCGGCTCCGGCACTCACGAAGTTCCCGGCCTGAAGATACTCAATGAAATGCGCGGGGCTCTTGAAGCCGTCGCGACCGGTGGCGAGCACGAACCACTGCCCTCCCTCGATCGGGATGACCGTCATGCCGAGGAACTCGACGACTTCCCAGGCCGCGGCGACCTCCAAGGAATAAGCACGCAGAGGGCGCGAGCCTTTGGGGGTCATCTCGAAAATCTCACGCTTCTGCTGGGCCA
>JAYVOO010000598.1:0-3122 GCA_043757905.1 Oligoflexia bacterium | reverse complement strand
AGTTTCGGCCGAAGTCTCTGAGCAACTCAAGCCATCACCTAAGCTCAGCGTTAAGCGGTAGCTTACGATCTAGGAATGGCCATCAAGCGCGGCGGGAGAGAGTCGTCCGCGCGAGCAGGAATGTCTTGAGGCCGATCAGCACGGTCTCGGCGACGACGGCCGCGGCGAGATTGCCGATGAAGCCGGGCACGCTCGATTCGCGCGTGGCCTTCGAGGTCTCCCGGACTGGAGTCTTCGAAGCCTTCTTGGGGGCCAATGGATTTCTGCCTAACTTGCTCTTGGTCGTCATGTATTTACCTCGTTTGCCTGGTCGTGAAAATCGGTTGTGGGGTCGATCGTGGGGGCGGAGCGAAGGCCAATACCGCCTTGGGCGGACAGGCGCTCGATCAGCTCCTTGGCCGCCGCCATGTAATCCTTCGCGCCGCGGGAGCTGCGGTCGTAATCGAGAACGGACTGCGCATGCCCGGAGCTCTCGGTCACCGCCGCGCTGTCATGGATCATGGTCTCCATGATCAGCTGCCCGAGCTCCGCCCTGAGCGTATCGAGGACCTCCTGCGTGAGCTTGCGCCGCTGGCTGACCTGCGTGGGCAGGATGCCCAGGATCTCGAGGCGATCGTTCCAGCGGGAACGGACGTTCTCGATGGCTTGACGGATCTTGACGATCCCCTCGAGACTGAAGAACTCCGGCTGCACTGGGATCAGCACGAAGCGGCTTGCACAGAGCGCGTTCAACGTCAGTAGATTGAGGCTCGGCGGCGTATCGATCAGGATGAAGTCATAGCGCTTCTGAACGCTGGCCAGGAAGTGGGAGAGGACCAGCTCGCGGTCCGGTCGAGAATAGAGGAACTGCTCGACGCCGGTCAGGTTCTGGTCGGAGGCGATCAGGTCGACGCCCGAATCCGCGTGCGCGATGCAGGTCGAAAGCGCTTCATCGTCCCAGGGGCGCTTGGCCAGGAAGATCTCGTCGAGGGTCCGTAGATTCTCATGGCCGCCTTCGCCGGGCTGAATGCCGAGGTAGCTGGTCAGGTTAGCCTGTGGGTCCGCGTCGATCAAGAGCACGCGCTGGCCTTGCTTCGCGAGCGCGGCGCCCAGATTCATCGTTGTCGTCGTCTTGCCGACGCCGCCCTTTTGGTTCGCTACCGTGATGACTGTCGCGTTTTTCATTGAGCTCAGGGGGCTAGTTGAATTCATGGGGGTAATCATGACCTTTCTTCGCCATCCTGGTCAACCGGGCCGTACTCCGTGGGATTGATTTCATATTTGCGGATCTTGCGGAGCAACGTGTTCTTCGGGATGCCCGCGTGAGCGACGGTCTGGTTGATCCGACCGCTGAAACGCCGCAGAGCCGTGATAATGAACTGCCGCTCGAACTGCTCCTTCTGATTGTGGAAGTCGATGACCTGGTTGGAGGTGTCGACACTGACTGCGCCGCGGCCGATCGCTCGCTCTGGCTTCGGGTAAAGTTTGGGGGGCAGCGAGCTCAGATGGATATAGAGCGTGTTTTCAAGGACAAAAGCCCGCTCGACCACGTTTTCAAGCTCGCGGATGTTGCCGGGCCATGAGTAGTTTTTGAGGCCGTTGAGCGCGTCCTCGCGGATGCCGCGGATCTCGTTCTGCTTACCCTGGCGGCCGTGGAGCTGGTTGAACTTCTCGATGAAATGCTCGACGAGCAGCGGGATGTCGTCAGTCCGGTCGCGCAGGGGCGGCAGCTCGATCGGCATGACGTTCAGCCGGTAGAAGAAGTCCTCGCGGAATTCACCCTTGCGTATCAAGTCCTCGAGATTGCGGTTGGTCGCGGCCACGATGCGCACGTCGCAGCGGATCTCGCGGTTGGAGCCGACCGGAGTGAAGCGCCGTTCCTGGAGCACGCGCAGTAGCTTGACCTGCATCGCGAGCGAGATGTCGCCGATCTCGTCGAGGAAGAGCGTGCCACCTTCGGCATACTGGAACTTGCCGATGTGTCGGCTATCGGCGCCTGTGAAAGCGCCCTTCTCGTGACCGAAGAACTCGCTTTCGATCAGGTTCTCGGTGATCGCGCCGCAGTTGACGGCCACGAACGGCTTGTCCTTGCGAGGCGAGTTGAAGTGAATCGCGCGCGCGACAAGTTCTTTTCCAGTGCCGTTCTCGCCGCGTATGAGAACGCTCGTGTTGACGTTGCCCAGACGCTGGATAACCTGGAACACGGAGCGCATCTGGTGCGAGTGGCCTAGGAATTCGTCGCCGTTGTCGAGCAGCAATTTCGGGGACGAAAGTCCCATCTCCTGCACGAGCGCATGCGCTTCGCTTGCCTTGCGCACGAGCGCTTCAATGTCGGGCTGGCGCACGGGCTTCTCAATGTAGTTGTACGCGCCCTCTCGCATCGCTTCGACGGCGTCGCGGATGTTTCCGTGCGCGGTAATGATTAATACCGAGATTGTCGGGTCGAACGCACGAATGTCTCGCAAGACCTCGAGGCCAGACATCCCAGGAAGGTTGACGTCGAGCAGGACCATGTGGATTGATGCCGGAGTATCCGTGCCGCGCTCCCGGAGCGCCGAGAGCGCATCCTCGCCGGACACGGCCGCCATCACATGGTGACCGATGGAGGTCAGGATCTGGGTGAGTGAGTCTCGCAGCTCCCGTTCGTCGTCGACGACGAGAACGTTGAGAGTCGGCATGGCCTGAGGCGAGGAGCGAAGTACTGCTGAAAGCATCAGGCGGCTTTTTAGCGTAAACCCTGGAAAACTCAACGATTAAAATAGGCTATCGACCTTGGGCGGGAATCCTTCGCGAAGTACACAGAGTCAGAATATAACGCGCTGCAAATTACTGTCGTCTGCTTGGGTTCCGGTTAGAATCAGAGGATGGACCGGGCCTCACGGAATCGACGCCTCATACGTGGAATATTCTTAGGCAGCCTCTTTTTGGGGCGCTTCGCCGTCGCGGCTGCGTGGATCGGCAAGACCGATCAGGACGTCAAATACTACGGCATGAACAAGAAGGGTGCCGCCGGCTATTTCAAGGCCGGCCAGCGCCTTCGCATCGTGGGATCGACGAAATTCAATTATGAAGTCGAGGCCGTCGACTCGAACGGAACGGTCTCCAAGCAGCACTATTTTGTTGATCGGGCACGCATCCAGCCC
>JAYVOO010000597.1:0-11700 GCA_043757905.1 Oligoflexia bacterium | reverse complement strand
CGATTTCTACTCCCTCGGTAGAGAAAGAACCAAGGACGGCGACGCGCCCAAGTTCGAGACCGCGCTTCTGGCCGAATGCTCGCGCGTCGGCGACTCGCTTGCGCCCGAGCTCGACACGATCTTCTTCGGTGGCGGCACGCCCTCGATGACTCCGCCCGAGTCGATGGCCCGCGCGCTCGCGCCGCTCAGGCTTTCCGATCGCGCGACCGCCCGGACGGAATGGACGATGGAAGCGAACCCCTCGTCGGTCGACGTCGAAAGCCTGCGAGCCTACCGCGCGCTCGGCGTGAACCGAATCAGCATGGGTGTGCAGGCGATGCGCACGGATCTGCTCGAGCTCCTGGGCCGCGTGCATTCGCGCGAGGCGGCACTCTCGGCCCTGGACGCGATCTTCGCCTCAGGCTTCACGAACGTTTCGGTGGACCTACTCTGCGGCGCTCCCGGACAATCGCTGGAAGACATTGAAAGCGCGATGAACGCGCTCACTGCATTTCCGATCACGCACCTGAGCTGCTACCTGCTCACGCTCGCCCCCCATCACCGCATGTATAAGGATCTGCCCGGGGAGGATACGCAGCTCGAGCATCTGCTCTTGATTGACCGCTTCATGAAAGCCAAGGGCTTCGAGCATTACGAGATCTCGAACTTCGCCAAGCCCGGCCATCGCGCGCGCCATAACCTGAACTACTGGCAGGGGCAGTCTTATCTTGGCCTGGGGCCTTCCGCCCATTCATACGATTCCGGGCTGAAGCGGCGATGGAAGAACGTCTCATCGCTACACAGATACGCCGCCCTCTTGGGAGACAACGAAACGCCCGTCGAGTGGAGCGAGACGCTTACAGAGGAGCAGCTCGGGCTGGAGCGCTGGATGCTCGCACTCCGGCTCGAGGAAGGGTTTCCCGAGAGCTGGCTCGAACACTCCAACCAGAGGGCTAAAGCCCTGGTCCTAAAAGAAGCCGGCTTGCTTGAAAGCCATCCCGCCCTGAATCAACGACTTAGGTTGACACCTAAAGGTTTTGCCCTTTCTGACCAAGTAATCGCTGCACTTTCTTAAAACCGATTTGACTAGCCAGAGATCGTAACCATAAGTATCCGTACGGCAAGGCAAACCAAACGGGAGAGTCGTTTCAGTGACGGATACAACATCGAATAGCGCTGCGCCCCAGCAGCCCGAAGTGAGCGCTCCGGAGACGGAGCCAACTGACCTGAACCAGAAGCGCGCAGCGGAGCTTGAAGCGCAGCTGAAGGAGAAGGACGCCAAGTACCTTTATCTGTATGCCGACTTCGAGAACTTCAAGAAGCGCACGCAGAAGGAACGCGGCGACCTCATGAAGTTCGGCTGGGAGAACGTCGCGCGCGACCTCATCGAGATCGCCGACAACTTCGACCGACTCGTCCAGCACGCACCGCAGTCTGCGGACAAGAATTTCATGGAAGGACTGAAGATGGTTCAGTCGCACTTTCACAACTCGCTCGAGAAATCGGGCGTGCAGTCGGTTGAGAGCCTGAACAAGGCGTTCGATCCGAACCTCCATGAAGCCATGGGCGAAGAGGAATCGACCCATCCGGAAGGTACCATCGTCCGAGAAGCAGTCCCGGGCTACACCCTCCACGGTCGTCTGCTGAGACCCGCGCGCGTCTACCTGGCCTCGAAAAAAGCTTAATCAGAACTATTACTCAGAAGAAAAGGGAGAATCAAAATGGCTAAAATCATCGGAATCGACTTGGGAACGACTAATTCTTGCGTGGCTGTCCTCGATGGCGGCGAACCGAAAGTCATCCCGAACTCGGAAGGCGCGAACACGACCCCTTCAGTCGCGGCATTCACCCCCACGGGCGAGAAGCTCGTCGGAACGGCCGCCAAGCGCCAGGCCATCACTAATCCCGAGAAAACCATCTTCGAAGCCAAGCGCCTCATCGGCCGCAAGTTCAACTCGAAGGAAGTCCAGGAGTTCGCGAAGGTCGCCCCATTCAAGATCTTTGAAGCTAAGAATGGGGACGCCTGGGTGAAGGTCGGCGACCGCGAGTACTCCCCGCAGGAGATCTCGGCTCTCGTCCTACAGAAGATGAAGAAGACCGCCGAAGACTATCTCGGCGAAACCGTCACTGAGGCCGTCGTCACCGTTCCTGCCTACTTCAACGATGCCCAGCGCCAGGCGACGAAAGACGCCGGCCGCATCGCGGGCCTCGACGTCAAACGCATCATCAACGAGCCGACCTCGGCAGCGCTCGCTTACGGCCTCGACAAGCAGGGCAAGGACCACACGGTCGCCGTGTTCGACTTGGGCGGCGGCACTTTCGACATCTCGATCCTCGAGCTCGGCGACGGCGTCTTCGAAGTGAAGGCGACAAACGGCGACACGTTCCTGGGCGGCGGTAACTTCGACCAGCGCATCATCGACTGGCTCGCCGACGAGTTCAAAAAAGAATCCAGCGTCGACCTCCGCAAGGACAAGATGGCGCTTCAGCGCCTGAAAGAAGCCGCGGAAAAGGCCAAGCATGAGCTCTCGAGCGCGATGGAAACTGACATCAATCTCCCGTTCATCACGGCCGATGCCACCGGCCCCAAGCATCTGAACCTCAAGCTCTCGCGCTCCAAGCTCGAAGCTTTGGTCGCTGACTTGATCGATAAGCTCACCGCCCCTTGCGAAATGTGCATCAAGGACTCTGGCCTCGCCAAGACGAAGATCGACGAAGTCATCCTCGTCGGTGGCATGACCCGCATGCCTCGCGTGCAGGCCAAGGTGAAGGAGATCTTTGGCAAGGAACCTCATAAAGGCGTGAACCCCGACGAAGTTGTCGCGCTCGGCGCGGCCATCCAGGGCGGCGTGCTCAAGGGCGACGTCAAGGACGTACTGCTCCTCGACGTGACCCCGCTTTCCCTGGGCATTGAGACCCTGGGCGGCGTCTTCACGAAGCTGATCGAAAAGAACACGACGATTCCAACAAAGAAGTCCCAGACTTTCTCGACGGCCGCCGACAGCCAGAGCGCAGTCACGATCCACGCCCTGCAGGGCGAGCGCGACTTCGCCGAGTACAATAAGTCCCTCGGCCGCTTCGACCTGGTCGGCATCCCACCCGCGCCTCGCGGAGTTCCGCAGATCGAAGTGACTTTCGACATCGACGCCAACGGCATCGTGCACGTGGCCGCCAAGGACCTGGGCACGGGCAAGGAACAGTCGATCCGCATCACCGCTTCGGGCGGCTTGTCGGAAGACGAGATCAAGCGCATGCAGAAGGAAGCCGAAGCGCATCGGGGAGAGGACGAGAAGCGCAAAGAGCTCGTCAACGCCCGTAACACGCTTGACGGCCTGGTCTACACGATCGAGAAGACCATCAAAGAGAACGGCGAGAAGGTCTCGGATGACGTCAAGAAGCAGGTCGAGGACGCGATTGGCGAATCCCGCAAGGTGATGGATAGCCAGGACCTCGCCGCCCTTCAGAAGGCGACCGAAACGCTCACCGCCGCTTCGAACAAGATGGCCGAGCAGATGTACAAGACCGCGGGCGCGCCCGGCGGAGCTGAAGGAGCGGATGGCAACAATGGCCATGGCGGTCCTGGAGCCGGTGGATCTGACGAAGCTCACAATGCCAATGCTCAGGGCCACGCTCCGAAGGACGGGGCCAACAAAGGCGACGACGTGATTGATGCCGACTACAAAGAAGTCTAAGATCTTCGAATGGCCAAAAGGGATTACTACGAAGTACTGGGCTTAGCTCGCTCGGCGCAGGCTGAAGAGCTCAAAAAAGCCTACCGCAAGCTCGCGATCCAGCATCATCCGGATAAGAATCCCGGCGACAAGAAGTCAGAGGAGCTCTTCAAGGAGCTCTCCGAAGCCTACGAAGTTCTCTCCGATCCCCAGAAGCGTCAGATGTACGACCAGTTCGGACACGCGGCGGCGGGACAAGGAGGACCCGGGGGTTTCGGCGGCTTCGAGAGTGCGTTTGGCGGCTCATCCATCAACGACATCTTCGGGGATATCTTCGGCGATCTCTTCGGCGCCCAGCAGGGTGGCCGAGGGCGCGCTGCCGGGGGCAGCGGAAGACGTCGGGGCCGACCGGGCTCGGATCTGAGGACCACGCTCGATATTACCTTTGAAGAAGCCGCTTTCGGCGCCGAGAAAGTCATCACCGTTCCAAAGAACGTCGTCTGCGAGACTTGCGAAGGCCAGGGCGCAAAGCCCGGTACTGAGGTAAAGACCTGCGGCCAATGCGGAGGCCGCGGCGAAGTCAGCTTTCAGCAGGGCTTCTTCGCGATCTCGCGTCCCTGCCCAGCCTGCACGGGCCAGGGCCAGACGATCCCGCACCCCTGCGAAAGCTGCCGGGGCACGGGCCAGACGAAGAAGCGCTCGCAGATCGCCGTCAAGATCCCGGGCGGTGTCGACACCGGTCAACGCTTGAAGCTCACAGGTGAAGGCGAAGCCGGCGAGCGCGGCGGTGAAGCGGGCGACCTATACGTCGTCATGAACATCCTGCCCCACGACTTCTTCACGCGCGACGAGGCGGACGTGATTTGCGAAGTGCCGATCACCTTCACGCAGGCCGCGCTCGGCACCGAACTCGAGGTCCCAACCCTCGAAGGCAAAGTGAAGCTGAAGATCCCCGCGGGCACGCAGTCTCACAAGATACTGCGCATGAAGAACAAGGGCCTCGCGCGGCTCGGCTCCTACGGCCGCGGCGATCAACTCGTGCGCGTAATCGTCGAGATCCCCTCGAAGCTCTCGAGCGAACAAAAAGAACTCTTGCGCCAGTTTGATGAAACGGGAGGGGCGTCGTCCCATCCCCTCCACCACGGTTTCTTCGAAAAGGTCAAAAACCTCTTTGGCTAAACAAAAACTGCGGGTTCTTTTGAAGTCGGCGGTGCTTTCGGCGGTCCTCTGCCTCTCCTTAGGCGCGTGCGCGACTGGCGAGCCATCGCTTGAGCCCAGGCTCGAGAAGGCATCCGAGGCGGATTTCCAGGACGCTCAACTGCTTTACTCGAAATCGGCGTTCGAGGCCTCCCTCTCGCGGCTCAAAGAGTTCGAGCGCAAGTACCCGGGCAGTCCGCTCGTCGCCCAGGTCGAGAACCTCCGAGGCCTCGACCACTTGATGTCGCGCCGGCAGCTTCAGGCCCTCGACCGCTTCAACCGCGCGATCCAGCTCAATACCGGTAGCCCGAAACTCAACTCCTACATCTACTACAATCTCGCGACCGCGCAGTTCGAGCTCGCGCGCTTCCAAGACGCGCGCACGACCCTCGGACGGATCGCGCCGGAGGAGCTGAACCGCGACACGCGAGTGAAATACCATTACTTGCGCGCAAGAGTGTTCACCAAGCTCGCGCTCCACGACGAAGCCGCGCGCGAGGCGCTTGAAGGCGGGCGGCTGCTCCAGCCTGAAGAGACCGAGCTGCGCAAAGGAATGCAGGCGCTCCTCGAACAGAACCTGAAAGAAAACACTTCGCAGGCCCAGGTTCAGACGCTTCGCGAGCAATATGCGGATCATCCGTGGGCCTCGCTCCTCGGCCTAACTCCAACGACGCCGATCACGTCCGCCACTGTGCCATCAGCGAACCCTTCCGGCATGCCCACGGTTCCGCCGGGCGCGGACCTGCCATTCAAAATCCCCTACGACAGCTCAGTGATCGGCGTGCTGCTCCCGATGCGCGGCAAGTTTTCGCGATTCGGCGAGAAAAGCCTGCAGGCCATCGAGCTCGCGCTCAAGCTTTTCGGGGCAGCCGACGGGGCTGAGGCCAAACTCACGCTCGCGGTCGAAGACTCGGGAGACGACGCGGACCAAACCCTTCAGGCCCTGGACCGCCTCGTGCTCAAGCACCATGCGGTCGCGGTGATCGGTCCGCTGCTGAGCAAGGGTATCGAACGCGTGAGCACACGTGCGGCCGAGCTTCGGGTGCCGCTGATCTCGCTAGCGCGCGCCACGGGCGGGCAGAACGATTACGTCTTCCAGGGCGGTTTGACTGTGAAGATGCAAGCGCAGGAACTGGCCCGTTACGCCGTCGAGCGGCTCAAGATCAAGGAGCTTGCGATCGCCTATCCGCGCGACAAGATTGGCAGCCAGGCAAACCAGGACTTCTGGGACGCCGTCGATGCCGCGGGTGGGAAAATCACTGGATCTGAATCCTATCCCGCCGATGAGACCGACTTCCGCCAGGTCGTCGATAAGCTCTCTGGCCTCTACTACACGGAAGCCCGCCAGCGAGAGCTCGACGAGCTGGCTCACCAGCGCGAAGAGAACAAGATCAAGAAGAGGACGCGAAAGACGGAAAAGTACTTCAGCCTTCCTCCGATCGTGGATTACCGGGCGGTCTTCATCCCGGAAGAGCCCAAGTCCTCGAGCCAGCTGATCCCGACCTTCGCGTTCCGCGACGTCGACAACATCAAGTTCCTGGGCACCTCGGCCTGGAACACGCCCGAGATGCCGTCGCGCGCCGGCGCGTATGGTGACCGGACGATCTTCGTCGACGCATTCTTTGCCGACAGCACGACTCCCGAGATCCGCCGCTTCATCGAGTCTTACCGCAGCACTTTCGGCGAGGCTCCGACCACGATGGAGGCCCTGGCCTACGACGCCGGCCACCTGATCGAGACCGTGCTCGCGAAGAGCTCTTCCCTGGATCGAGTGGAGCTTCGGGATAAGCTGAAGGACACGCAGGGCTTCCCCGGAATCACGGGCAAAATCAGCTATAAAGACGGCCAGCTCTATCGGAACCTTCGATTCCTGACGATCAAGGGCGACAAGGTCATCGAGATCAAATAGAGCTTGAGCGTTCTTATCTGCTCGATTGCCGAGCGCCCGCGAACGGGCTCGGAATAGTGTCAGGGCGGCGGATTCCCGTCGCTGCGCGAGGCCCTTCGCTCAGCCAAGCCGCGGTATCACTGAGCCAGACGATTGATTGCTCAGAGCCCGGCCGTATCGTTCGCTCCGCCGAAAGTGAGGGCCGCTTTGGGCGCCGGCTTCTCGACGATCGCGCGAGGGCCTTCGATGCCGCCCGTATCATTGATCATATAAAGGCCGTCCTGGGTTTCAAGAAAGTTTGAGCCGCTATGCAGGATGGGCGGAGTGAATTTGAGGGGAATCTGGAGGATCGCGCCCGACCGCGAGACTTTGAAGATCCCTTCGGCCGACTGGAAAAAACTGCCACCCATCCAGAGGGCGGGAGAGGAGAGAGTCTTTCTTTCGATGGCGATCGCGCCTGAGTCGTTGAGGGTCGTTAGCTTTCCCTCTTGGTCTATAAAGAAATTCCACGCTAACTTGTCCGCGCGCGAAGCGAGCTTCTCGCGCACCGTTCGGATTGCGCCGTTCTTATCCACCGTCTTCAATGCGCCACCGAAGGTCTCGAAATAGTTCCCGCCAACCGCAAATGGGGCGCTGGCCAACGATTTCTCTGGAACAGCCTTGACTGTCTTGAGCCCACCGGAGGCGCTGATGGTCGTAATATCGCCCTCCGAAGTGATGAAGAAATTGAACCCGGCCATATCGATCTGCGAATGGATCGGAATTTTTTTATTGCCGATCTCGCCACGCGAATTGAGCGTATTCAAGCCGTTCTCGTTCACGAAATAATTGCCGCCTGAGACCAAGATCGGAGATTTGAACTCGGAGGCGTTGCGGGAGAGCTTCCCGTCGATCGAGAAAGTGGTCAGGCGGTGATCCACGGTCTCGAAGAAATTCCCACCCGAGGCCCGGATGGGTGAAATCGGCGCGGAGTCCTGCGCATAAGCCGGCTTCACTGCGAGGGCGCAGAGCGAGAGAATCAGGAGCGTCGATTGATTCAGCATACGTAACACTTCAGCAAGGCATGCGCCAACCGGGGGCCGGCCGAACCCCATGCTTTTGTTTCGGTTTCTGTAATCTGAGGCTCGTCAGACACATTCACTTCAGCTCACAGCTGTCCAACGAACAGGCAGGGCAGCCTCTGCAGTTTCCGCTTCCCGCCAGCACCGACCGCAATTAGCATTTAGAGATGCGATCTCTCTCCCTTACTTGCGCCATGATTCTGACTCTGCTCGCCTCCACCGCCCCGGGCCGAGCCGAGAATGAAAAAGACAAGTCCGACTCCGGAGGTTGGTCAGACATCAAGAGCGGCTTCCGCAAGATTGTGCGCGGCGGCGCTAAAGGCGTGCGCAAGGGCGCCAAGAAGGTCGAAGACAAGATGAGTAAGAAAGAGAAAGAGAAATAAAAATACTCGCCCCTGCCAATTCCCTGACGGCACCAGGCGGCCCGGCAAGTCCTGCCGATTGGCGCCGCGCCTTTTACCCCGCATAATCAAACGACCAGGCAAGCCGTCAAGGCCTGCCGAGATCTAATAGTTGGGGAACATGAAGTTCTCCTCGGAAGTTCACCAGGGAGGGTGCGCGTGGGTCTACGTTTCGACCCGGCCGGCGGCGGTCAGTTCAAAGAAGCAGTCAAGCAGATCGCCGAAGCCGAAAAACAGCCGATCAAAGCCATGGAGGCCCGCAAGGCTCGTGAAGAGACGCGCCTCAAGCTCTTCCAGGACTTCAAAGGTAAGTTCGCGGGGCTCGGCAAAGCGGTCGACGACATTGCGAGCTTCAGTAATTTCCGCGAGCTGAAGGCCGACCTGGGCGACGCGCAGAACCTCGTTTCCGTCACGCTCGACAAATCCAAAGCGAACGCGGGAAGTTACGAAATCCAGGTCGACAGCCTCGCGCGCCGCACTTCGGTGATCTCCAATGGCTTTGAGGATCCGGCTTCTCCTGACCTCGGCTTAGGTTTTATCGTGATGAACTTCCCAAACGGCCAGAACATCGAGCTCTATGTCGACGAGAAACAGGCAAGCCTGCAAGGCGTCGCGGCCCTCATTAACCAGCAGAAGAACATTCCCATTCAGGCCGCCGTCATCAAAGATGAAGCGGACGCCGACACACCCTACCGACTGATGATGACCGCTAAAAAAGACGGCGCGAACAATAACGTCGATTTTCCGGAGTTCTACTTCCTGGACGGCACGAAGGACTTCTACGTCGACGACACGCGGAGCTCGAAAAACGCTGAAATCATCGTCGACGGTTTTCCCGTTCAACAGAGCTCCAACGACATCAGCGACTTCCTACCCGGCGTGAACTTGCATCTCAAGCAGGCGCGGCCCGACCAGCCGTTCACCCTGACCATCTCTGATGACACGGCAAAAGTTACGGGCAAGGTCAAAGGAATGGTCGATGAGTTCAACAAAGTGCTGAAGTTCATCACCGACCAAAACACGGTCGACGAGAAAAGCGACACGCGCGCAAACTTCACCGGTGACTCAGGACTCACCAACATCGAGTACCGCCTTCGGAATCTCTTTCATGAAGGCTTCCCGGTGTACGACAATCCGAATGACGAAGAGAACTACCGACTCGTCTTCATGAACCAGCTTGGCGTCGAGTTCGACAAAGGCGGCCAGCTCACGTTCAAGGAAGACAAGTTCTCGAAAAACCTCGAAACGGACTTCGCAGGCATTTCCGAGGCGATTACCGGTGAGCACGGCTTCGCGCGCCAGATGAAGACCGTGCTTCAGGGGTACTCCTCGCCACAGACCGGTCTGCTGGCATTGCGCGAGACGGGCCTGCGCAACCGCATCAAGGCGATCGACGTCCAGATCGAGAACAAGCAGCGCCAGGTCGACAAAAAGATCCAGTCTGTCGTCGAGCAGTTCTCACGCCTCGAGTCGAGCATGGCCAACATGCAGCGCCAGCAGGCCCAGCTCTCGGCGACGCTGCCAGGTGGCGGCGGCGGAGGCAACATCATGTCACAATTACTCGGTGGATAACTTGCGATGAGTATTCAAACAGTCTGTGTTTAAAAGAAGGGATCCCATGTCCAACCCGTATGGAGCCAATCAATACAAGCAGATGGCAGTAAAGACGGCGAGCAAAGGCCAGCTGTTGATCATGCTTTACGAAGCGGCCATCCAGAGCGTCAAGAAGGCCATCATCTCGATGGACCAGAAAAATATACCTGCCAAAGGAATGGCGATCGGAAAAGCGCACGAGATCATTAACGAGTTGATGAACACGCTGAACTTCGAAGTCGGCGGGAATATTGCTCGCGATCTCGAACGTCTGTATAGTTTTATGGCAGAGCAGTTGGTGAAGGGAAACGCAGAGAATTCAAAGGAAGCCCTCCACACAGTTCAGAAGTTGCTTGAGACATTGCTCGAAGGATGGCGCGTGGCCGTCGAACAAGTGAACAAGTCTCAAGCCGCAGCAAAATAAAAAAACCCCCTCGGAAGGTTACATGGAAGTAATCAGCCTCTTAAGAAGCCGCAACCGTTGTCTCGTGAAGTTCCGCGATCTCTCGGCAGAGTTCCTCGATGCCGCGCGCTCCGGCGACTTCGAGCTTTTGGAGCTTTTCGAAGTCCGTCGCGAGGCGACGCTCAAGGCGCTAGCGCTCTACGAAGGCAAGGTCGGCGAGGCAGCCTCTCTGCTTAAGCCCATCCACAAGACCCGCGCCCTCATCCTCGACATCGAGTCCCTGCTCATGGAGCGCGAGCAGCTCGTCCAGGAGATCGCGCGCATCGACCAGAACCTCATGGCCTGCATGGAGAGCGAGCGCGTGCGCCTACTGAAGGACCTGAACAGCCAGCGCAAGTCGAGCGAGCTGCTCCAGAAATTTAAGAGCTCCTGGATCCCGCAAGCCGGCGAAGAGCTGGACAAGACCTTATGAGCGACACGCCCGCCTCGCGACCGCGCGAGCTCACGAAAGAGACGCTCGGCAGCCAGCTTAAGGACAAGAGCCTCGACATCGTGGATCTCGTCCCGATCCCGGTCCACGGCGACCGCATCGTCCGCATGCGCACGCTCGAAGAGCTGCTCTCGGAATTCGAGACGGACGAGGAAGGTACGACCAACTACCTGATCACCGTGCGGGCCGCGCGCCCCCAAGGCGCTCCGGCGCAGGAACCTACAGGCGCTCCCGAGAATCTTTACCTCGCCGACGGCAAGCTCAACCTGCCGTTTCTCGATCGCAACGCCGAGCTGCTCTTCGCTGCGGGCGAGTTCACGCTCGCGCGCAACATCTACCGCACGATCCTGCAATCGGGCGAGCGTACCGCCTTCGCTCTTTCCGGCATGGCCCGCTGCTTCGAAGCCGAGGGCCGCGGTGTCGACGCGTGCGCGCATTACGAGGAGTCCCTCGCCTACCATCCCTCGCTGGACAGCTACCGGCGCTTGGCCACGCTGCTGATCAGCCAGCAGAATCACCTGCTCGCAGCGGACGCCATCGAACGCGCGCTGAACCTGAAGGAAGTACAGCCGGAGATGCGTTACGACCTCCACAAGGCAGCGGGCAACTGCTTTGCCCGGGTCGACGGCCTACCGGGCGCTGAAAGCGCCGAGCGCCACTTCCGGGCCTGTCTCAAGATCGATCCGACGGCTGACGAGATCCGCACGAGCCTGGGCGCCCTGTACCTGCAAGTCGGACGCACGAGCGACGCGCAACGAAGCTTTCAAGACGCACTTGCCTCCAACTCCTCGAACCCCGCCGCTCTGATGGGCCTGGGCTCCTGCGCACTCGCAACGGGCGAGAAGCGCCAGGCGCACGACTACTTCGCGCGCTCGCTCGATCTCGAGCTCAACAATCCGTCGGCGATCTTCTATGTCGTGAAATGCGCCTACGAGATCAAGAGCTACGTCACCGCCGCCCGCCTCGTCGAGGAGTTCATGGAAGTCGCCCCCGTGGACAAAAACCTCCTCTACAGCC
>JAYVOO010000596.1:0-3141 GCA_043757905.1 Oligoflexia bacterium | reverse complement strand
GTCTTCCATGAGGATCAACGCTTCCTGCGCCATCATCTCGGGACGCGCGGTCACCGGCGAGGCCGTCATGATCTGGCCGGCATACATGTCGAAAAACTTTTCCCTGTGCTGCAGCGCACGCTTGAGCTCCCCGTCGGTGATCAGTCCGATCAGTTTCTCGCCTTCGACGATCAGGACGGCGCCGAGCCTGCGCTGGCTGAGCTCCATCACGACCTGATCCATCGTCGCGTTTGAGCCCAGGCATGGAACTTTGTCCCCTGAGTGCATGAGATCGGCGACTCGCAAGTTGAGGCGATTCCCCAAACTGCCTCCCGGATGATTCTGCGCGAAACCTTGGGTGTCGAATCCGCGCATGCGCATGAGGGCCATCGCGAGCGCATCCCCCAATGCCAGTGCAAGGGTGGTGCTGGAAGTGGGAGCTAGGTTGTTCGGGCAGGCCTCCTGCGCGACGGACCCGTCGATCCAAACCTCACAGGAGTGCGCGAGCCGGGACTGTGGGTTGCCGCCGATGCCAATCACCGGGACTTTCAGCGCCTTAAGCGACGGCTGCAGCCGCATGAGCTCGTCGGTGTTTCCGGTGTAGCTGAAAGCCAGGACTACATCTTTCGGAACCACGACTCCCAGATCACCGTGAAGTCCTTCGGTTGGGTGCAGAAACACCGCGAGGCTCCCCGTGCTACAAAGAGTTGCCGCGACCTTTTGCGCGATCTTACCCGACTTACCCACTCCCGTGACGATCACCTTGCCGCCGCTTTCGAGGCTTTTGCAGAGGATCTCTAACGCGCGTTGGATGCGATCCGCTGAGTCGGGTTGCTCCAGCCGCCCAGCGCATTCGAGAATCGCGCGTCCTTCCAGCTCGAGCACTCTTTTGACTTCAGCGATTTCCGGCGTGAGCTTCATATATTCTCCTATACCCCAACGTGCGTTGACAAAAACCAAATTCTTAATAGACTCGCGGTGAAAGCCGTTAGCTCGGCTGGACCAAACAACAAAGTATCCGGGGGGATTCGGCGTGAATAAGAACGGCATCAGGAAGTACGGCTTGGTTTGGACTTTGAGCGTGATCACATTCATCGCGGGAACGATGATCTTTGTCGGACGCGCGAATGCCGCGACCTTGGGCTTCAGCATCTCGCCTTCCGCGCAGTCGAACGGGAACGTCACGGTCCGCGTCCTCGACGAGCTCACCTCCGCGCCGATTGCGGACGCCAAGATTTCCATTACCGACTCGGCCTCCAACACGCTCGAGCATGTCACGGACGCGACCGGCACCTTCGAATTCGCTGGCCTCACGGCTGGCCTGAAAAGCGTGACAGTCACGCGGACAGATTATGCCGCCGTCTCCGTGCTGGGCTTCCAGAGCAACGAAGCCACTTTGTTTCTCTCCGCGCTCCCGACGGGAGACAAGCAGGCCATCCTATCCGGCTCCTCGACTGGCTGGGAGTCGATCGCGGACTCGAGCCTCGTCTACGCAGGCGTGGTCATCCGCAGCCTGAGCGCTTTCGATCTCGTGAACTTCGACATGAACTCCCTGATCTCGCCGCTGACGGACACGATCGATGTCTTCGGTTCGCATGAAGTCCCTTCAAACCTGCTTGCGCCGTCGCAGAAGATTTACGCCGGCTTCTTTCCAATCACCCTCTCGAAAACGAGCTATCGCCTGCCCCTGCAGGCGGATCGCGAGACCCACCTGATCCACCTTCAGGGCAATGTACCTGTCGACGACGTGATGAGCATCATCCAAGGCGGCGGCAGCCCGGGCATCGAGATCATGAACAAGCTCTCCATGTCCCGCGTTGGCGTCTCGGCCGCCTTCACACCCAAGAGCGACCAGACGAAGAACGTGCAGACCACGATCGCGCTCGTGCCCAAGTACACTGTCACAGCCTCGGCCCCGCCCTTCGCTGCTGACGTCATGACCGCGGGCTTCACCGACATGGAAGGGGACCGCTTGGTCCTCGTGCCCACGGACGCAAAGCTCGCAGTCAAGGCCGACCAGTCGGCATCCGTTCCGGCAGTCACCCTCTCGGGCCCCTCCCAATCCTTCGGCGCGAACCAGAATATCCTCACCATCGCGCGCAACTCGTCGGACGGACGCCTCACCGGCATCGTCACCGAAAAACCCGGCTCAAAGGTCTCTCCCGGCGCCTATCTCAAGATCGACAAGCTCGCCGAGCAGACGCTGCCGAAGTCGGTCACTGTCGAAGCCCCGAAAAACGGGCTCGGCGGAGTCATCTTCCAAGCCAGCGACAAAAACCGATCCGCCACTCCGTACGCGGTCTGGACGGTTTACACGCTGCCCTCCGCCGGCAAGGCGATCTTCGATACTGCAGGGCTCTCCAAGCTCAAATCGGGGAAGCTTGACGGCATGACCTCAATTCAGTTCGAGTTCAGCGCCTTGGATGAAGCCCAGATCGACGGCTCGACCGTCATGCAGAAGATCAAGCGCTTCGCCCGGGCCTCCGGCAAGCTGAAATAACAGGTTATTTTCTCACGAACTTGCCTGCGCGCCCGTTTAGCGTCAAACTGATAGGACGTGCTTCGCATACGACCTGAACTTTGCAGATCCGGTTTTACGGCCTTGGTTTTCGCCCTTACCCTGGGCTTGAGCTCGTCCGGCTGCATGACCGCGTACCGAAAGAGCGTGGGCGCCGATAACTCCCGGAGCTTCACGCGGATTTACCTCACCGACTTCAATACGGCGTGGCAGTCCGTGTTGGACGCACTCAAAGGCGCGCCGCTGGACTACAAGAATCGGGAGAGCGGCGAAGTGCAGACCCGCTATGTCGACAACACAGCCGAGAAAAATCAGGCGGATTCCGTCGCGGGCTCCGTGGCGTATCTTAAAGCCCAGTACCGATTCCGGGTGATCGTCGCCTCGGGCTTCTACTACAAGAGCGACAAACCCTCGGTGAAGATCACGATTCAGAAAGAACAGTTCATCCAGCGTGACGTGCTCGAACAGCCCCACCAGTCCGAAACGGACTCGATCGAAGAGAGCACTCTCCTTTACCGCATCGGCCGCATCATCGCGATTCGCCTGAAGCTGTCCAAGCTCGAGGAAGAGAAGACTAACAAGGCCATCCAGACGACCGACTTCTAGCCTTAATTCAAGGGCTTGACCGCCTTAAAATACACTTC
>JAYVOO010000595.1:0-3159 GCA_043757905.1 Oligoflexia bacterium | reverse complement strand
ATCTTGTCCTTGCCGCGCGAGATCACATGGAAATCCATGATGACTTCGGAAGGATCGAAAGGCAGGTACTGCTCGGCTTCCCAAAAGACCTGCTCCTGCAGCTCTTTCGGGTTCGGCACTTCGAGCGAGATTCGGCGGATGATCATCGACGCGCCAGAAAGGCCCGTGCAGACCGCCTTGCCTTTCAGCTTCATCTGGCTCGTCAGTGACTTGATGCTCTCGACGACTGCAATGGAGTTGGAAATCTCGCGATTGACGAGCGTCTCCTCGTTCAGATGGATGACGCCGAAATGCTGGAGCTTCCACTGCTTGCCGCTCCTTTTCAGCTCAACGAGCTTGATCGAAGACGAGCCGATGCTGAGACCGATCGGATTCGATCCGCTGAAGATTGCCGCAAGATTGGAAAGGACTGGGAATTTGTCTCCCAGCCATGATTTGCCCATCTTATAAATTGTAGAGTAAGACCCATTCCGGTCAAGTTCGCCCGGAAACTAAATCAAGTTAATCGAAGCTGATCTCGGCCGACGCTCCCTTGAGCAAGAGAATCGAAATGCGGTCCATCCGCTTTTCCGTCAGATCGTTGACGGGAATCACGCCGATCCCGCTGAGCTCTTCGGTCGTCGAACTGCCTTTAAGAGGATCGTAACAGAATTGGAGCCGCAATCCCGGAATCCCAATCTGCGCGCCCTGCTCGGGAGCGAGTACGCTGAATCGGTTCTCTTGCCCCGGACTTTCAAGCGAGCCCCGGCCGACGGGCGTCCGGGCCGCGCCGGAATCGGCCCCGCAACTCGGCGAACGGCTGATCTCGTAGCTCATATTGCCTTCACCGCCCAATTGAAGCGAGTAGGCTGAATGCGCGACGCTAGCCTCCCGCTTGAGTTGGTTGATCAGCGACGCGAGCTTGCGCGCGACGCCTTGGCCCGCCCACTTCGGCCGGCGATCCATCAGGATCGGCACGGAAGACAGAGCAAGGAAAAGCACGGCCGCGCCCAGAATCCAGAGGATTTTGCGTCGACGAAGCCTTAGCTCGATCTTTTCCCAGAGCTCGTAGCTTTCCCACTCGCTCTTGGACCAGCGCTCCTCGGCTAGGTCGGTGTCATGAATTGGAACCATAAGATGTCACCGAGGAGATAGTAATACAAACCCCCGACCACAAGGAAGGGGCCATAAGGGATCGCGACGGAAAGAATGTTCTCGCGCCGGCTGGCGAGCGCCCAGCCGATGCCCACGACGCTGCCGAAGACCGAGCTGACGAGGACCGCGCAGAATACGCCGGCCGGGCCAAGGAACGCGCCGAGCATCGCGAGCAACTTGATATCGCCTCCGCCCAGGCCCGAGCGCCCGCTATACTTGAGATAGAGCCAGGCAAATGCGTAAAACACGCCGAATCCGAGGCCTGCGCCGAGGAGCGAGCCGTACCAGTCAACCGGAACCGACCGGTCCCCCGCCAGGCCGATGACCGACGTCAGGATCCCGAGCGCGGCACCCGGGAGGCTCAACACGTCGGGGATGATCCGGTGCTCGAGATCAATGAAGGTGATCGCCACCAGCATCGCCATGAACGGCCACTCGCGGACGAAGAGATGAATGCCCCACCCAGTCTTGATTCGCGCAGCTACAAAGAGCATGGCCGTAAGGATCTCGATGAGCGGGTAGCGGACCGAAATGCCGCCCTTGCAGCTCCGGCACTTGCCCCGAAGCGCGACCCAACTCAAAACTGGTATGTTGTCCCACCAGCGAACGGCCGCCTTGCATGCGGGACAATGGCTGCCGGGGCTCACGATCGAGCGGCCATCCGGCAGTCGCGCCACTAGGACGTTCACGAAACTTCCGACAATCAGGCCGATAAACGCCGTGATGAACAGGGTAAAGCTCTCGATCGACATACTTAGATTTCCTTCCGCTTGAGAAGAAAGCCAGCAAGGATGAGCGCGACCGCAATCCAGGCGAAAGCGTAAACTACGGCGATCAGCACCTGGGTCGTGGGAACCTCGAGAGCGTAAGTGACTCGCGTACCAAGACTGAAGTGCTCGAGGTTCGGCACCAGGCTCGCGAACAATTCGATCGCGCGCCTTTTCGCCTCGGATTGCTCCCGGGAGGCGAGCCACCGGAGCTGGCTGACGTTCGTACCGAGGAAGAACAACCCAATCGAGATGATCACTGATACGGAGGATGTAAAGATGCTCGACAGCATCAACGCAAGCGCTCCCAGCATCCAGCCCTGCAGGAGCGCGAAAAAAAGCGCGACGAAAAGCGTCGTGCTCGTCGTGCCCCCGCTCAAAGAGAGCATCCCCAGGAAACACGGCACAAGGATGCACCAGTTGAGCAGAATCACCGCGGCCAGGCCAAGGTACTTCCCGCAGGCAAACTGAAATTGCGAGACCGGATGCGAGAGCGCGACGTGGATCGTGCGCCGGTCGATCTCGCGAGCGAGGATGATCGAGCCCATGAGGATCGCGATGCCGCTTGAAGACAGGAAAACGGAAGCGAGCCCGAAGTCGAGCATGATGCGCTCCGGGTGGATGTAGGTCAGCCTCGATGCCAGCGTGCCGACGCCGAAAAGCAGAAAAGTGATGAGCACCACATTATAAAGCAACTTCTCGCGCAGGATCTCCCGCGCCGTCACCGTGCATACGGCCCAGGCGACTGCTAGAAGCGTGGGCTGTGGATAAGCCTTCTCGGTCATGGCCATCGTCGACTCAGCCATGGAGAATCGCCTCAAGCGACGGCCGGACTGGCTGCACCCAGAGTATCCGGGAGTTCCGCGCCAGTAGATGAGTCAGGATCGCGGCGACCGCCGTCTGATCGCCGGCCTCGATCCGGAATCCCCCATTCGGGAGCTTCTCCGCCCCACCGAGCGGGCCGCCCGCGCGGATGTCGCCTTCCTCGAGGCCCGCAAATGCGATTTCGGTCTTCAGCGGGCCCGTCGAGAGCAGCTCGCCGATTGATCCGCTGCTGATGATCCTGCCCTTGCGGATGAAACCCACTTCGGTGCACATCGCCTCTACGTCCGGGATGATATGCGTGCTGAAGAAGATCGTGTGCCCGGCCTTGGCGAGGCTCTGGATCAACTCACGCATTTCCTTGCGCCCGAGCGGGTCGAGCCCACTCATGGGCTCGTCCAGCACAATGAGCTCGGGATCGTGAAGGATCGCTTGC
>JAYVOO010000594.1:0-3171 GCA_043757905.1 Oligoflexia bacterium | reverse complement strand
GGATTCCAGGCGGCACGCGATGTTCACCGGGTCGCCGATGATCGTGTACTGCATGCGCTGAGGCGTGCCGATGTTGCCAAGCACCACGCCGCCGGCGTGCAGCGCGACACCTAGTTTTAGCTCGGGTAGGCCCTCGGCCTTGAGTTTCGCGTTCGTATGGATGAGCTGCCGGTGCATGACCAGCGCCGCGCGCACTCCCGTCTCGCGAGCGGCCAGTTCCGTACCTTGCTTCGGGTCGACGTAGGCGAGGATCCCGTCGCCGATGAACTTGTCGAGCACGATGCCCGCCTGCACGAGAACCTCGATCATGTCGGCGAAATAGATGTTCAGTGTCCGCACGACCTGGGTGGCGGGAAGCCCGTTCGCCGTGCGCGTGAAATCCCGAAGGTCCGAGCTCAAGATTGTCAGAAGTTGCAACTCGCCTTGCGTCGTCGAGTCGTCCTTCGTCAGCACCTGGTCCACCACGCTCTGGGCGACGTAAGACGAGAAGCCTTGGATCAGCCTCGAGCGCTGTGCGATCAAATCGGTCGTGCGGTTCAGTCCCCGGAAGATGCTCTCCCAGAAGCCGGTCGACTCGGTCAGCGAGTAGTGGGTGGAGTCGAGCCGACCGAGCGCGAGGAGATGCTCATGCACGTCCTCGAGCAGGCGCTTCTCGCGCAGGAAAGCGAATGCGCGAACGAGTAGCAGCCAGCCCGCGAGCATCGCCGCGCTCTTGACGGAACGGCCCAGATCGTGGACGAGATCGGCTGTGTTAATGGTCTCCTCCTCGAGGATCTCCTGCAGCATGCGGTAGGTGAAGGTGCCCGCGATCGCGAGCGCGCCGACGGTGGGCAGATGTTTCCAAAAAGCGCCCACCACCCAGCTGACGAGCAGCGTACTTACCTTGGATTCTCCGGTCGAGCCTCTTACGCGATTCTCGCGGGCCCAGACGATCGCGAGCCAATCGAGGATCTGGTTGTGAAGGATCCCAAGCAGGACGCCGGAGTAGAAGAGCGCCGTGACCATCCGGTCGATTGTGGGCCCGGGTACGTGGATTTTGTGAAGGAACTGGATTAGCGACGCCACACCGATCGCGAAGACCGCGGCGTAGAGCGCGAAAGCCGTGAGGCGAAAATCGCGGAGCGAGACCGCATTTCCGGTCTTATCGAACGTACTGCTGAAGTAGGCGCCTAACGCCAACGTGCTCACGATGTTGGCGACAATGACGTAGCCGACAAACGTTCCGTTGTAGACGCAACCGAAGCGGAAGCCATGGCCGCTCAGCACCGGGCAAACGGAGATCCCGTAGAGCGCAAGGATTGGGATCAGCGCCAGATGGGCGATCGCGGTGCAGGCTAGGCCGGCGATGTAGGTGGCACGGTTCTTCACATTTCATTATCGGAAACACCCCGAAATACTTGAGGACGGCCTCCAGGCGCGAATGACATAATGTATCAATCCAATACCGAAGTCTGCTAGTGCACTTCAAGCCAGCTCCCGTTAAACTTTGTCCCATGCGCCAAACGCATCGGCACAAAGCCGACGGGAGACTGAGTCCATGTTGAAACTTCTCGAGACCGCCGATATCCAGGCCCGCCTGAAGAAGATTAAGCTCTTCATCCTCGACGTCGATGGCGTGATGACGGACGGCCGGGTTTTCTGGCTTGAAGAGCACGGCTGGACCCGCCACTTCCACGTGAAGGACGGATACGGACTGAAGCTCCTGATGAAAAACGGTATCCAGTGCGCCGTCATCAGCGGCGGCGACTCCAAAGATGTGCGCACCCGCATGGAGTTCCTCAAGATCGCCCACATCTTTCTCGGCGACGAGGACAAGCTCACGGCGCTCAACAAGATCATCGCCTCGACAGGCCTCCCGACCGAGCAGATGGCATTCATGGGCGATGAGCTCTTTGACATTCCGGTGATGGAGAAGGTCGGTTTCAGCGCGACCGTCCCGCACGCGGTCGATCCGGTCAAGGCGCGCGCGCACTACGTGACCGAAACGCCCGGCGGCTGGGGCGCGGTCCGCGAAGTCGCGGACGCGATCCGAAAGGCCCAGGGCCTGGGGCCGTACCTGACGTGAGAAGGTGGGTCGTCAAAGCCGGCAGCAACATGGTCTGTTCAGGCGGCCCGATCCTCCTGCGCGCGTGGATGCAGCAGGTGGCGTCCCTTCGAAAGGACCACGGCATCGAGGTGATCTGGGTCACTTCCGGCGCGATCGCTTCTGCCGTAGACCGCATGGGAATCAAGCGTCGCTCGAATCTGGCAGAGAAACAGGCGCTTTCCGCGATCGGCCAGCCCCTCGTGATGGATCTCTATCTCTTGGCGCTTCAGGCTTCAGGGCTGATGGGCGCGCAGGTGCTTCTGACTTACGACGATCTGGCGAACGCCAAGCGGCGCCGAAACTTCCAGGCGACGTTGAAGACGCTGCTCAAATGGGGAATCACGCCCGTCTTGAACGAGAACGACGCGGTCGCCACCGAGGAGATCCGGTTCGGCGACAATGACTCGCTCTCAGCCAAAGTCGCGAGCGTCTGTGGAGCTGAGCGCCTGGTGATCCTGACGGACGTGCCCGGCGTGTTCGACCGCGATCCGCGCAAGCACAAGAGCGCGATGCTGATTGACGAGCTCCGCCAGGTGACGCCGTCCTTGATTCGCGAGATCGCGGGCGGCCCGGGCAGCTCGCGCGGAACCGGCGGAATGTTCTCGAAGCTGACGGCCGCGCGCGAAGCGAGCCTGCGCGGCGTGGATACTTCGCTCGTGCAGGGCGACCTGGGCTGGGTGCTGACGGACCTCGCCTCCGGCAAGCCGATTGGAACGCTGGTTCCCGGGAAGAAGCGCAGATGATGACGGAATCCGAGCTGCAGACGAGGATGAACACCCTGCGCGCGGCTTCACGCGTCCTTCGTGGCGCCGAGACCGAAGCAAAGAATCTTGCGCTTACGCGCGCGGCCGATCTGCTCGCGAAGCCCGCGAATCGAAAGTTGCTGCTCGAGGCGAACGCGGAGGATCTCGGGGTTTCAGTCGCCTCCGGCCAAGCCAGCGCTTTTCTCGACCGATTGAAGCTAGACGAGCGCAGGATCGAGCAGATGGTCGACAGCCTCCGCCAGGTGGCGCTACTCCCGGATCCAGTCGGCGAAATCGTCGAAGCCCGTGAGCTCAAGAACGGTCTCAAAATCAGCCGCGTGC
>JAYVOO010000593.1:0-3176 GCA_043757905.1 Oligoflexia bacterium | reverse complement strand
TGGTGGTCCCACCAAGAATCGAACTTGGAACTGAGCTTTAGGAAAGCTCCGTTATATCCATTTAACTATGGGACCGGGAGATCCCGGCATACCAGACTGAACGAGAGTTGCCCAACCTTTAGGGGGCACTAGGGTGCCGTGGGAAGCGCGACGAAGAGATCCTCGACGTAGCCGTGGTATTCGGGCAGGAAGCCCGTGCCTTCGACCGAGTAGGACTGACCATTGGGTGAGTCTGCGCCCGCGTAGAGCATATTCACGTCATCGAACATTTCGGTTGAAGGGCGGCCGGAGTAATCAATCATGGGATTGACGACTTTCAGCACTATACCGTCCTCGCCCCAGGCGGTTTTGTAGGCGTAGCCGTAGACGTTGAAGATGTGCCCACCCGCGCGCGTGTACTTACCCGTGACCGCGTCCTTGTTGTACCAGCCAACTGCCATGATCATAGCCAGGTCGTAGGCCATGTAGGTCCGAACGTCAGTGACCGTCACTGGCCGTTGCATATCCGCGAGATTGCCGGTCGGGCTGTCCGGCGCATGAGTCCCGACCATGTAAGCCCAGGGCTTGTAGCCGCTAGCGGTGATGTAATCACGGATACAGCCGAGAAGTGAGTGGTAGCTCGTGCCTTGATCCTTGTCGGTGTGGCAGGTCTGGAAGAAATAGCGGATCCGGTCGGAATAGGTGTCGGCAGTCCCGTCGCCATCCTGATCACCGAAACCGGCGAGCGCGAACCTCTCCTGACGCCAGTATTGGAGATAAGCGAATCGATGGGTGAGGGACGTCGGTCCACAAAGCTGGCTACCGTTCGCGCCGAATAGGTCACTGAGCTCACCCGACGACTGGTAGAGATTCAAGCCGGGCTGGTGATTGATGGACTCGTCATAAGCCTCAGGAGGAAGAGGGGGGTGTGCGGCCGAATAGTTATGGCTACTCTGGAAAGGGTTTTGGGCTGCCGGAAGATTCCAGAACTGCGGGACCGCAGCTTCCGCGGCAGGGCTCAGGGAGAGCTGAAGGAGTCCAATTACGAATAGGATCATGCTTCAGACATCTCTTGCGCGAGAGCGGCCGTCAATTGCAATTGAGGCTCTTGGCTGGGTGTGTTAGTGTCTGCCCTCGATGTTGAAACGTCCTAGCGGCTCCTTCCTAGCATTGCTGATTCAATTTCTGGCCGCGCAGACCGTCTTTGCAGAAGGTGAGCTTCTTTCGCCTTTTCCATCGACTGTAGCCGGGATCTCGATCCGAAATACTCATCTCGTGAATGATCCGACCCCCTCGGGCGTCGAGATCCTGCGCGGCAACGCTCCGAACTCCTCGACCCAGGAACTCACTGAGCATGGCGTCACGGATGTCCTCGTCTTCAAGAACCAGACGGGCACGGAGATCGATGACGAGATTGCGCTCCTGGCAAGCTTGGGACTGCCGCCAGACCACGTCACGCAGATCCCGTTTCGCTGGAAATACCTCCCCGAGTTCGCTGTGTCGTGCCGGCAGCTGATCTCCGGACTCGAACTCTTGGAGCGAGCAGCGCATGGGGCCCCGGGAACGCGGCTCTTCTTTCATTGTACGGTGGGCGAGGACCGCACGGGAGTGTTGGCCGGCCTTTTCCGCATGATCGATCAGCAGTGGCCGCTCGACCACGCCTTCAAAGACGAGCTTTGCGAGAACGGCTACGAGAATGGGAACCCATATAAGCCCGACTACGTGATCCAGCTGATCCGCGACGGCCTGACGCCGCTCTTTCTCAAGATGGCTTATCTCGTGGAATCCGGGAAACTGAGCGCGGCGAGCCTCGATCCCGCGATCTGCGACGCCGATCCCTCGCTCGATCCCTTGTTCCAGGCCAGCCGTTACGCGAAGCCCGACTTCTTCCGCTGCGAGATCTCCTCGCTGTTTCCCGGGCCTCCCTGAAACGATTGAATCAGGCGGTCCTACGCATATTCGCGGGGCGCTTGCCGTAGCTCCAGAGCGCGAGACCGAGCCCGAGCACCGCGAGCTGTGCGAGCAGCGTCTCGGCGGTGGGGTAGAGTCCCAAGAAGTCTATACGGTAGATCAATGGCCAGGCGGTCTCGCTGAGATTGCCCGACTCTTGGAGAGAATGCAGCCCTTTGCCAGTCAGAATGAAAGCCATAGCGATCATCACGGCGGAAGAAACCGTGAAGAGCTTACGGATCGGAAGCTTCGCGCTCGTGCGCAGGAGCACCCAGCCCATGACAAGTACCAACACAAAGGCCACGAGGACGCCGACGAGGATCGTGCCCCCGGAGTCGGGCCCACCTTCGAGCCAGATCGCGCGAAGAAACAAGACCGTCTCAAAAACCTCGCGGAAAACCGCGAAAAACGCGATGAGTGAAAGCCCGATTCGGTTTCGCCCGTTCAGTGCGGTCTTGATCTTGACGTGGATGAACTGCCGCCAGCGCCCGATCTCGGTCTGCCGGTGAAGCCAGAAGCCCATGTAGAGCAGTACGAAGACGGCGAAGAGCGAGATCGACGCCTCCATCAGCTCGCGTTGCGCGCCCGAGATCCGCATGAGCCAGCCTGAGGCGAACCAGCCCGCGAAACCGAGCCCGATTGCAGCAAGCCAGCCGCTGTGCACCCAGCGCGTGGCGCGCTTAGCCTTGGCCGCGCGAATCACGCTGAGCATCGCGAGTACGATGATCAGCGCCTCGAACCCCTCGCGCAGGAAAATCGCGATCACGGAGAAAAGCACGAACTGCGAAGTACCCGCGGCCTGGGAGAGCAGTGACTCGGAGCGGGTAATGGCTCCATGCGCGGACCGAATTTTCTCCTGAAGTTCGATTAGCGGCGCTCGCTCCTTGATCGTCGAGCGCACCTCGCTCATGCGGCCTTCCAGCTCCGCAGTCAGATCGCGGGACTTCGCGCGAAGCCGGGCTTCCGTGGGCTCGACTCCCTCGAGATAGGCCTGAAGCGCGAGCTCGCCAGCCCGTTCTGCATTGCCTTTCGTGTAAGCGTCGAGTGCTTGATCCAGGTCGCCGTGGGCGAACGCGAGCGTGCTGGTGGATCGAGTCTTGGCGCCGCCGGAGCCCGATTTCAAGCGAAGAGCGACCAGCGCGGCGGGGGCGAGGTCCTTACGGAGATCCTCGTCCGAGAGCGCCGCGAGTTTTGCCAGTGTCTTTGCATCATCCGGCAAGGGGGCCGAGACTTCCGCGGATTGGCCT
>JAYVOO010000592.1:0-3177 GCA_043757905.1 Oligoflexia bacterium | reverse complement strand
GGTCGGCCCGTTCATCGGGTTCTCGCTCCTGAGCCGCTTCCGGGAGATCTTTGTCACTGAAGAATACTACATGGAAAGCGATCCGCCGGAGCTGATCCGCCATTACCCGGCCAACCAGCCGTTGCCGAAGATCTACATCGATGTCCACCAGATCGACTTCTACGGCTTTCACGAAGGTTATCACCGTATGATCGACGCGCTCGACGAACGGGGCTTCCCTTACGAGACGCAGATACTTCCGGGCATCGGGCATTTCGACCCGTCGAACTTCACGAGCGTGATGGGCTTCGTTTTCTCAAACCTGCTCAACATCTTCCACTGAGTTATCTGACAGCGGCTTTCCGGAGCGCCTCGCCGGGCCCGTAGACCCGTGTCTTCATGCGAAGCTTGAAGGCCTCGATGCGCCTTTTGATCTCGGTATCGGGCACCACGTGGTCCCTGCTTCCGGCAGCCATGCGTACGTCGCGCACTTTATTGGCTTCGAGGAGGATCCGATCGGCCATTAGGCCAGGCGCGATCTCCTTGCGGAACTTTTCCTGGGCGGCGAAGAGCTCTGCCTGCGCGACCGAGTCATCCAGCAAATGGTAGACTAACTTGCCGACCGAGGCTTCGTTCATCACGGTCTTGATCGTGCCCATCTCGGCGAGTTCCTCGACGTTGAACGCTTCCTGTCCGGCGGCCCGGCTCGCGTTCGCGATCGTCAGGATACCGTCCGCGATCAACTCAACCAGCGAGAGCCCGCCCGGCTTCGGGACAGTGATCAAGGCGGCCCGACGCAGGTCCTTCATCGAGAAGTCCTTCGGGTCAATCAATCCGTGACGGAAGACTTTGACGTGCTCCGGGAGGCCTTCCCTCACGAGTTTCCTGATTTGCGCCTTCGTGTAGCCTTCCTTGAGCAGCGGGCGCAGCCGCATGTAGAGCCAGGCGCGCTTGAAGATGTTCTTGGAACCGAAGGCGTTCAGGAGATCGTAGTTCGACTTGCTCTTTCCACAGGCCGCGATGATCTGGAGCGGGCGCTCACCCGCAGCCAGCGCCATGCTCGCCGCCATCAGCGGGTAGTTGCCGACGCCATTCAGGCCGCCTTCCAGGAACATCGTGTTGACGTCGGTCTTGAAGGTCGACCCTGGATTGACCTTGGCCTCGAACTCGGCGACTTTCGCGAGGGCTTCCGAGCGGCGGGCCTCGCGCTGTGCGATCGTCAGCTCCTCGCGTTGTTCAATCTCGACTGGGATGCCGGTGATGATCAGGTTCTCGGGCGGGACGCCGGCCGCGATCATGGAGTCGTAAATGCGTTTGCTCGGCACGCCCGTGATGGCGCCGCTCGCGAGCTTGGCGTAATAACCTTTGCGAGGCTTGCCATCCGGTCCGGGAGGGTACTTCTCGAGCACCCAGTCGGTCATCTGGAAGAAGAACGCGGGCAATGTGGCCGCAGGGAACTTCCCGGTTTTCTTGAGCTGAACCCAGGCTTCGGCCGAATGCGGCCAAGCGTCGACGATCGCGTCCGGCGCGATGGCCTCGACGGCTGCCGCCATCTTCTTGAGGTCGAAGATCCACACGTTCGGGAGATCCTTCTGCTCGCCGCCTTCCATCGCCTTGTTCAATTGGCTGCGGAAGAAGCGATCATAAACCTTGGGCGCGCTCGTCTGGAGCTTGTTGAAGAGAAAGAATGAGATGTCACCGATGGGATACTTGATGAACTCGCGAACGTTGAGAATGACAACGTTCGCTTCAGGCTGGCGGGCCTGGATTTCACGCGCGAAATACTCCGAAGCCGTGTCGTGGCCCTTGCCGTAGTCGGCAGACCAGATCAGGATCGTCGGCCCTGCGAAAGCCGGTCGAGCCAGGCCTGCGAGGACCAGGAGTGGGAGGAGAAAACTTACTTTGAAGGCGTTGCGAACAAGTTGCATGGTGACCGCCCTTGAGCAAGCGCAATGCCCAGCTCACCTCGCATATAGGGGCGAACGAAGCTCGACAGTCGACTAAAAGTTAGGCAAGTGTCTAAGGAATGAGCGCCGGCAGGCTCTTTAGACGGGCTTTTCCATTTTCGTAAGTGCGCTTCACGCGCGTTTCGATTGGCTGGATGATCTTCTCCCGGACCCAGGCCTCTTTCTCAAGGAATGCCTTGGGGTAGGAGGAAGGGTTCCAGCCGACGACCGTTCGGCGCATGCCGATCGCCTCCTTGGCGAACGAGATGAGCGGATGCGTGATTCGGGACTTCATATCGCGCAGAAAGAACTTCGCCACGAGCGGGCCCTCGAAGAGCGGGCCGAGCTTCACGACCTTATCCGGCGCGAGCTGGATCTCGGCTACGACCGACATCGGCCCGCCGCCGCTATCGACAGCGTGATCGTAGTACTTGCGCCAGTCGGCGAGTATGTCGTCCGGCATCGCGATGCCTTCGTGGAGCTGGGTGCCGGGGATCTCCCACTTCTTCGCATAGTCGTTGCCCCAGTAGTGAAAGGAGAGCGTGACCTTTGCGTCTGGGAAGTCCGCCAGAGGCACGAGGTCTCCATGCCATTTTTCCAGCTCAGCGGCCGGGATCTCTCCCTGGGTCTCGACGAGCATCACGCCCTTCATGCGGCCTTTGGCGGCGATGAAATTGTCGTATTCGAAGTCCTTCGCGCTGATGACTTGGATGCCCTTGAGGCCGGGCAAGTCGATCACCTGCGAAACTTGCTCGCGCACCTTGTAGCCGAGATACATGGTGTGATCGAGCCAGGCGTCGAAAGTGGTCTTGGGTAGCGTCACAGCGAGTCCGAGCGGGATCGGTGCGGACGCGAGCGCCCAGTTATGTGTTGCCCAGTAGATCACGGCGGTTTCCTGGAACGCGGTAATGAAGAGCTTGGTGTAGTAAATGCCCTTGATCGGTTTGCTCATCTCGGAGTTTACCTCGATCGGCGTGAGCTTGATGTAACGGTAGGTGGCTTTCGCGGAGGCTTCGGCAAGCCTTTCGTTAGCGAGCCGCTGGGCTTCCGCGGCCCGATCAGCCTGGTTTTTCTGGTAGAGCTGGATGTTGAACTCCGCGGCGGCCTGTGAGGCCGAGGTTCCGGCGAGCTTGCGAACGGGAGCCTGCAGACCTGAGGGGACGCTCAAGAGCGCGATTGCGACGGCCACGGTGGAGATCAGGTGTTTACGAGTCATCGCCGGAGAAATCCTCTGCCCTGCGATAAAGCAAAG
>JAYVOO010000591.1:0-11913 GCA_043757905.1 Oligoflexia bacterium | reverse complement strand
CCTGGATTCAATCGCGGACAAGGTCGACAACGAAGGCGATCAGCAGGTCGACCTCTCTGCGTCCCAGCTCCAGCAGCCTTTCGACCTCCAGCTCCTTTCACGCCAATCGCTTCTTCACTCGGGCTCTACGGTCACCCATTCCGAGTCCTGCGTTTCCGGCCACCACACCGAGCAGCAGTATGTCTGTCACAACAGCGGCTCTTCCTGCGACCATTACCAGGAAGTCTGTAAGCAGAAGAAGGGCACGAACGGCGACACGAAATCTGACTTCAACTGCACCCAGGTCTGCACTCACTCCAGCTCACAGCAGAATTGCGGCTACGAGTCTAACACGGTCACCGAGTACGGCACGCGCAACGTCACGGGCCGCACGAACACCTACCGCACGACGACCAAAGTCGTGTTCATCCAGAACGGAAAGACGGCAGCCGCCATCAGCCCGCTTACGAAGGACTCGAGCTCATTCGAAGAGACCGGCAGCGGCTACTGCAACTAAACTCCGCCTGATTCCTTTTAGCTCTGGAAATGCCGAGCGCCCGCCGTCCCTCGTGGACTGGCGGGCGTTTCTGCGTCCGGAGCGCGCTCACGATTTCCTTCAGTCGCGCTCATCAGCGTGACGCCCGACTAGGACTTGGTCACCACCGGTCTTTCCGCACCTCGAAACTTCAGCCGTTTTCGGCGCCCCCTGCGTGGCGCATGACCTGCAGTGTCTCATCGTACATTCCCTAAAGACTGCCCAATCGATTGGAGATTACGATGAGACTTTCGAGCTTTGGTTTTGTATTTCTATTTTTCGCGGGCTTTATGGCGACGAGCCAGACTTCCCACGCATTTTCGAGAAGCCAGACGTACTACCCTCCATCCCATGATTATGTCGGCGGAGACAATGCTTCTCTCGAATCCTCGAACGATCAGGCCGACTCCCGTCTGAAGGAACTGGAAACCATGAAGGGATCGGACCAATACGAGCACTCCAAGGATCAGGCCGCAATCACGTCGGAGATTCAAGCCCTTAAGGATCTCAAAGCAAAGAACAATAAAGGCATTGCCAAGAACGACCTTGAAGCTGAGAAGACCCGTAGGCTCGCGGCCGAAGCCGAAGCCCTGGCCTCCAAGAATCAGCTCGCCGCGCGAGCTCAACAAGATGCCATCGATGCGGCTGTGGCCGCGGCCCTAGCCAATCAGACAACCACCTCAGTGAACGACTCGACGACCAGCTCGGTAGCCAAGGACTCGAGCGCTCCGCCGGTCGCAGCCAAGCTCTCGCCTGACCTGGCAAACGCCCGAAGCAGCGCCAAGATTAGCGCAGAGTCGCCGGTACGCGCTCCCGCCTCGGAAGCGGCGCCCGCAGCTCCCGCGATCTAAGTCAGGTTCAATCCGCGTCGTGCCGATTCAACTTCCTGAACTTAAAACCGGTAGGAAGCGCCCGTGTGAAGAGACATTGCAGTCGAAGAATAGTCACCGAGAGTCGCCGGAGCGGTACCCACTCCGCTTGCGAAGCTGTACTCCGCCGCTACATCGACGTTGAGTGCATCGGTGATCTTAGTGCCGGCTCCCAATGAAATCGCATGACCCATCCCCGGCGCAACACCCGTCGGACGCGCACTGTCACTCGGCGTTCCCTGCGTGCTGATTGCGTAACCCGCGCGAACAGCCCAGCCTTCGAACCCGGTGTACTCGCCCCCAAGGCGGAAGCTCCAGATATTCTGCCAGTTGAGCGCTAGATTGGTCGCGGGATAGCTGGAGGCAGTCGGCCCAAAGGCGGGAAGCGTCCCCGCGATGGCGATGTCCTTGGTCTGACCATATTCGGTCCAGACTGCGTCGCCGATCAGCGTGAACTTTTGAACGAGGCCGGCCGTGTACGCACCGAGCGCAATCCGGTTCGGAAGCGTCGCCGCTACGGTCGCTTCGCCGCCGGTCGTTTCAGTGACCGTGCCCCCCGGGGGCATTTCGGTCTTGGCGCTGCTCTGGCCCTTGGCGACGAAGTTGACCGCCGTTCTCCATGAAGCGCCGACGCCCCAGCTTTTGTCTTCCGAAGCGTATTGCCCACCGAAACGGAAACCTCCGTAGTTTGTTGTCTTCATGTCATCGATGATCAAGTTCGCGACTGCGAACTGGCCTGGAGCCACTTGAGTGACCGAGGGAAGCGAAAGTCGCCCATTCACCATCGTTACGCGCCAGTCGGCTCCGAACTTCAGACCTGGAACAACCTCATAGGCGGTTCCGAGCGAGGCCTCGGTGATGCTGATTTTGGATTCGAGATCGGGCCGCGATACATAAGTCGGTCCGAGCACTTTCGAGAAATCGAGAGCCGAATAGAGCGCGCGCGATCCGCCGATAGTCGCGAAACCCGCGCCGATCGTCCACTGGGGCGTGATTCCGTAGCTCACGCTCAAGCTACCGTAAGGGATGAACTGTTTGCCCGTGGCGAGAGTATCATTGGCCTGAAGCACCGGTCCCCTGAACTCGATCCAGCTCGGAGAGAAATTCAAAGTCGCTTCGGTCCCGGCCCCAGTCGCGAGGCCCGCGGGATTGGTGAACAGAGACTGCGAACCTGCGACATTGGCACTCGTGGCGCCCGCGACTCCCGCGTATTTCCCCGAGAACGGCGTGGATTTCTCGAAGCTCGCCATCGCCGGGCCAGCCTGAATCATGAACGCGACTGCTGAAACCACCGTGAACACTCTGGATATACGCATCGAATTTCCCCTTTTCGTCATCATCTTTGGGTACGGCGAACGCGCTGAATTTGCAAGCGCAAGCAGGACTGGCCGTAAACAACACATGTCGAGCAGAACGGTTGCCTTCTCTTTCGATCCCTGGTTTGATCAGGCGCAACCCATGACGAAGCCCTTCATACGCCCTTACGCCCTGATCTTCACTGTGCTGATTGCGACTATTGGACTCGACCAGTTCACCAAACTCCTCGCCCACGAGTGGCTGATGGGCCAGCCGCCCTCAATCTTTTTAGGCGGACTTGCCAGGCTCGAATATGTCCGCAATCCCGGCGCGTTCCTGAGCCTGGGCGCGACGCTGAGCGACGGGGCGCGTTTCTGGATTCTGACTGCAGGCGTTTCAATCTTCCTGGCGATCGCGGCCTGGGTGCTTTTTTTCCGTACGACTCATCGCATGTACGCCGCTTCCCTCGCGCTGATCATCTCCGGCGGCATCGGCAACCTGATCGACCGTGTGCTTTACGGGAGCGTGATCGACTTCATGAATCTGGGAGTAGGCTCGCTTCGGACCGGCGTTTTCAACGTCGCCGACATCGCAATCAGCCTGGGTGCGGTGCTCATGCTTTTTGATTCGTTCCGCAAGCCTGCCGCGCCGAAAGCAAAAGCCTAGAGCTTTTGCTTGGACAGCCAGGCCGAGGCGTTCGAGACGTACTGCGAAAGCGAGTCGCGCCCGCGCACCCACCAAACGCCATACTTCTCCGCCTGGATTTTTCCGTGCGGCACTTCCTTCAATGTTCCCGCCGCAAGTTCGGTGCGGACTGCGTAGGTCGGAAGCACGGCCCAGCCCAGGCCCGCGACGCAGGCCTCGCGCGCGGCCCCAAGGTCGTTGAACGAGGCGAAAACACCGCTCAGCTCGTGATCGAGCTCCAGGTAACGTGCGGCGGGCACGCGCCGATAATTCAAGTGAGGCAGCAAAAGCAGATCGTCGAGATTCGCCGCCTGGCGCTCTTTCAGGAATTTCGGGGACGCGAAGAGGCCGAATGACTCTGCTTTCAGAAGCTTGAAGCGGATCGCCGGATCCGTGGGTCTGCCGCAATCGAAGCCGAAATCCACTTCGTCGCGAAGCAGGAGCGCCTCGATCCCCTCCTCATGGGTGATGACTGAGATTTCGGTCTCTGAGCAGACGCCGAGCTGGGCGAGCTGGGGGACCAACACGCGGGCAGCGAACTCGCGGGTCGCGCCGATGCGGATCACCTTGCGGTGCTTGAGGATGCGAATCTGTTGCTCGGCGGCGTCGCGCGTCCACTGGTTGATCTGACGCCCGAGCGGCGTGAGCCGCCACTTACCCTGCTGCTTCTCGAGCACCGGCGCCTGCTGCGCGAGCTTCTGAAGCTGACGGGACATGACCGAGACGTCCCGCGCGAAAACCTCGGCGAGTGAAAAGACGGAGCCGTGGGTTTCGAAGGCCAGAAGGAGCTCACACTGTTCGGAGGATAGAGGGAAACGCAACATGACTGCCTTATAGCGCAAATAACTCGGCTAGTCTATGCGTTGACTGCATACGGCTTTCGCACGACCGCGATGAGCAGATTCGCGCTGTCTTTGCCCATTTTCGGCCAGTTTCGCGTGCAGCGTTCTAACCATCGAAGAATCGGGAGCGGCAGCAGGTAGCGCAGGCCCTTGATCTGGCTGACATAGGAGCTGTTGTACTTGCCCAGTTCCACGACTTCGAGCCCGGCCTCCTGGATCAAAACCCTAAGCTCATCCGCCGTATAAAGGAAGAGATGATCCCCCCAGTGGAACTGGCGCGGGATCAGTTCAGTGAGGTCACTGACCTGGCTGAACGTTGGGAGCTCTGAGCCCCATTCGTTTCCATTCGGAGTCGTAATGATCCCGACTCCCCCCGCCCTCAGGTTCTCGCGCACTGAAGCCAGCAGCTCGCGCGGATACGCCACATGCTCGATCACCTCGCCCGCGAGCACGCAATCGAAGCCCGCGGCATCGCGAAACTCCATCAGGTTGCCTTCGACTGTACGATACTGCCCCGTCACGTACTTCTTATTCGCGTATTTCAAGAAGCCCGGATGGATGTCGACACCCGTCACATCAAAGCCGGCTTCGGCAAGCAGCAGCCCAAAAGTTCCCTGTGCGCAGGCCAGATCCGCCACCCGCTTACCTGGCGCATGCTTGCGGACGAGCCCCAGAACTTCGTCGAGCCTGAGGAAAAATCCGAAAACCGAGGCCTTCCTCCGGTTTGGATTATGGAGATACCTTTGCTCGTCTCCCCAGCAGACCTCACGCTCGAAGTCGCTCTCGATCTCGTTTTCCGGAATGCGTCGCATGATTCCTCCGGACTTTCTGCGAGATCAGTCATGATTGCAACAGGTCGTTATGGATAGTCGTCGCGGCCACCAGCCCGCCGGGTCCGCCTCCCAGGATCGCGCAGTCAAAGTCCCAGTCTTCTCGCTTCCGCATGCCTGCAAACCAATTGCAGGGGCGGTGCCGGGACGCTTAGCGGAAAGAAGGTTGCGGGGCCGGCCGCTCGGTACTTGCCACCGCTCGATCGATCGTCACGACCGGATACCCTGAATCCCGTACGATGTCGGCGATGCGCTGGTCGGAGAGCGCGCGGCCCGGGCGCAGATGCACGCTGAGGCGGTGCGAGCTTAGGCTGTAAGAGGCATGGTCCACCGAAGGATTGCTCTCGAGGCGCCTGACCATCTGTTCCGCGCAAGCCGCACACGCCAACCCCTTGATCGCCACCGTTAGCTGGCGCCCGGCGGCCAGCGCTTCCGTCGAAAACTGAATGAACAGCATCCCGAGCGCCAGCCAGGTCGACCCCCGCGCTCGCAAATTTTTGGGACAGGGCTCCATTCCTTGGCTCCTCAGACCAGATCGTAACATAGATCCTACGGCCGTTGTTTAACGCCGAGACGGAGATGAGGGCGTCTGAAAATTGACGGAGCCCCAACCTCATGTGAGCGGCAACGTCAGAGGTCCGCGCGGCAACGAATTGCATGGCGCGCGCCGCGTGGCCGTCGCGCCCATCGAAAAATAAATTTCGCCGCCCGCTTCGGCGCGCGCGGAGCGACCTTGCACGTCCATGAATCATGCAATATTTTGCGAAGCCATTTCAGGCTCTCTCCCGCAATTTTCAAGTACATTTATGTAATATATTTTTAGTTACGCATGACCTGTCGCAGCATATCGCTAAGCGTCGGAATCAAAATGTTTCTTTGAGTTCTCAGCCGGTTCACCTTAGAGTTTCAACTTATAGACTTGCGTGATGGCGTCTCGCTTACGTGCTAAACCCGGCATCGTTCGCTACGACGCTTCTCACATACCAGTCGATCGCGCCGCGACTCACCTCGTTCCGCGCTTTTGAAAATCGAATTCACGATCTCGCATCCGGCAGGCGGCTTCCCTACGGGAAACGCACTTCGCCGTAACGCGCTTTTCTGTCAGTCAGTCGAAAACCAAGAGAGGGGGCTTTTTTCAGCGCCTGCCCGCAGGTGCCTGTCTGCGCACACTTCTGTGCTCTATCCGCTCGTTCTTGAGAGAGCTCGGGCGGATCCATCGAAAAGAGAGAAAGGAAGCTATATGAACACGAATCACCTGTTCCTGATCCTGTCCGCGGTTAGCCTCATCGGAGCGCAAGGAGCGCTGGCGATGGCCCCCGCGGCACCAGTCGGCCCCGTGCCCGGAGCCTCTGCTCCAGCTCCTCATTCCGGAGGCTGCTGCCATGCCGCCTGGGGAATGAAGGATGGCAAGTCCTACCACTCCAAGGCCACCGGATACTTTCCGGACTCGAGCGCTATGGAAGGCGGCTACGTCGACCGAAAGGGCAATCCGCTTCGCACTCTCCAGCAGTTCACTAAGGGAAAAGCCAACTTCGTCTCCACCGCGATGGACAGCCACGCTTTCGGCTACGGACAGCAGATCTGCATTCCTGAGATCAACGCCTCCATGGGGTCGGCGATCCCGTTCCGCGTTGTGGATACGGGTGGCGCCTTCCAAGGCAAAGGCACCAGCCGCATCGACATCTGCACGGGAGGCCAGTCCGCGTCGCTTTCCGACGCGGTCAACCGCCAGCTGACGATCATCGTCTGCGAATAAGCTAGTTGCGGCGCGGTGGTATCGGCGAGCCGAGCGCCTTGGTCTGGACCGGCAAGATCGCCTGAGCGGCGACCGGTTGGATATGGGCCTCGGCCGCCGTGCCATCGAGCGATGCGCTCGGATCTTCCGGAGCGCTTGGATCGACAGCGGCCGCGATTTTCACGTCCAGCGTGGCGGGCCAGAGCTCATTGTCGAAATGCCTGTTGAACGCTTCGGCGAGCGCCAGGCCCGTGGAACGGTTCCGGACTGAGATCATGTTCTCGTCGTTGACATCGTTTCCGCCGGCCGACCAGTTCTGGGAGCCGAGCAGGATGGTCTCGGCACGCATTGAGCCGTCAGGCAGACGACGCGTGAGCGAGCCGATTTTCTGGTGGTTCAAGCCCTGCCAAGCGCTCGAGTGGATCACGATCGAGCCCGAGGCGCCTCCCGGCGCATAGGGATTCTGGTTCAGTACGTTGGCGAATTTATCTTTGTACCAGCCACTCACCTGCGCACCGGTCAGACGGTCGACGACGATGCGGACTTTCACGCCGTTCGCAGCCGCCAGCTGGAACGCGCGCACGAGCTCGAGGCCCGAGGCTCCGAACATCGAGACGCGCAGCTCGTCGCCGGCGCGCGCCGAGAGAAGCATCGGAATGATCGAGCGGTGAATGCTGTCGTCGGTGGGCGAGAAGTGCACGCGCACTTCAGTGCCGTCCGTAAAGGAGAAGTAGCGCTTTGTATCCGGGCGTTTGTTGAGGTGGAAACCGCCGTTGAACATCTCCTCCATTTCCGCGCGGTACGCGAGCCGAGCGATCGCGTCGTTCTTGATGAAGACGCTGACGTTGGAGTTCAATTCCTGACCCATGCAGGTACGCGAGATGTTTGCGGTGCCCGTCCAGACGGAACTCTCGCCCGCGCCGTTCTCGAAGACCATGAATTTATTGTGCATGATGCCGCGATCAGGATTCTCGATGCGCGCACGCGCCTGGCTCTCAGTCTGAATTCCAGCGTTCAGCGCGCGAATGAGATTGGCGGAATCGTCATACTGGAAACCAGGGCCGTCGAACATCGTGTCGAAGAACCAGGCTTTCCCCGGGGTCGGGGACCGGATGTAAGAGAAGTCGATCAGCGTCGAGAGCTCATCCGTCGAAGCCGCATGTCCGAGCCCGAGAAGTTCGCCGATCTTCTTGCGGCCGTCGACTACGCCGATATCTTGAACGCCATGTACGGTCACGCCGCTTGCAAGGCGATCGAGGATCGCGTCGTAGACGGCTTTCATGGAAGCCTTGGCGTCGTCGATCCCGTAGATTGCGAAATACAGGCCCCTCTGGGCCTCGCTCAGGATCTTCGAGGCGAGAGTCGCCGCGACTACCTTCGGCTTCTGTGGAGTCATTGGATCCAGGTTGTTCCAGCCCTGATTGATGAAATACTCGATGTTCAGGTGATCACCTGCAGGAACGGCGACGCCCAGGCCGGGCATCGCCTCCTGGCGCGTGAGTGAAGTGGGCGTGATTGGGGACGGGTTTTCCAAGCAGGCCCAATCCTCGAAATCCGTGCAGTTGAGGAATGTGAGGGACGAGTTCATCAGAGAGCTGAGCGTGGAGGAGAGTTTCTTCTCGCCCATTCCGGTCGTACCGACCCCGAGAAACGAAAGATAATGGATCAGCGCCGGAGCCACGACCTGCTCCTGCGCGGGTGAGAGATGCTGGGACTTCAACGTAGCCGCGACGGAAGCTGCGATCCGCTGGTCGGCTTCGGAGTTCGCGAGGGTAGGTAGTTGGTCAAGTGCGGCGGGACCGAAGCTGGAAACCTCGGAGGCCTGCGCATGCGCCGCCAGCGTGAACGAGAGAAGAATCGCGACGACGCCGGCAGTAGTCAAAGAGGGGGCACTCATGGCCGCGTTATAACGCAGTGAGTCACGGTTTGCAAGCACTCCTCTGACAGCTAATTCCCGATTGATATCTAGCCCCTAAGGCGTTTTCCCAAGGTGAAGACGAAAACTCCGGGCCGGTATTCGATCTGCTGGAGCACCTGAAAACCGGTGCGCAGATAAAATCCGAGCGGGCCTTGTCCGCATCGCACGTGCACCCCGGAAACGCGAGCATGCCGCAGATCCGTGAAGTAGGCGCCCAGCAACCGATCGCCCGCGCGCTGCCCCTGGAATTCGGGCCTTAGGTTGATGTGCAGATGCGCCGGAAACCGCTCGCGGATCGATCGCTCGGTTTCGGCTGAGAAGAGGCTTTCCGGGCCTTTCTCCAGCCCCAGCCGCCTCCTGGCGAACTGCCGCGTGTCGGCGTTCCAAGGAAAGCGCCCGCTGGCGATACCGGCCCAAAGCCTGGGCCAGTGCTTGAACCTCTTTGCGATCTCGATCCGGCTCGTGTCGGGCGCGCCCGTCAGATACCCGATCACGGAACCTGCCGGATCCCGCAGCGTATAGGTCCATTCAGGCAGGAAGCGCTCATAGGGCCCCACCCAGAACTCGCCGAAGAAACGCCAGCGTGCCATCTCAAGTTGCGCGCTGCCGGTTTGGCAACAGATGTCGCGGATCTGCGCCCACTCGCGCGCCGAGCCCGCGCGCCCGAGAGTGAACGAGGAAACGTTTAAGGCGCTTCGTCCGCGCAGGAGTGAGTCTGCGGGCTGTGGACGAGTTTCACCGTTAGCGCCTGCAGGTGCGTGATTTTCGCTTTGTCCAATACCCATCCCTGATCTCCTTCGCCGACGAATAGATCGATGCGATCCGCCTGGATCGCGCCGCCGATGTCCTCGGCCTTCCAAAGGCCATTGTGTTTCGAGCCGTCGGGAAGCACCATCCCCACCGTCTCAGCGATCTGCACGACCGAACCGAGCGGAATCTTCGCGGGATCGACGGCGATCGTGTGAAAAGGATCGAGCGCGCACTGCCCCACTCCCCGGCCGTACTCGTACTTCGAGATCTCGAATCGGATCTGTCCATTCACGCGCGTCTTGAAATTGAGCACCTCGCCGTTCATGAGCTTGCCCGAGCCCTCGAGATCGAGCTTCTTCTTGTACTGTGCGCTCACCTTCGCGATCACGGCCCCGTACTGGTCCAGCACCGGCGAGCTTTTGTTCGCGTGCGGGAGATCCTTCTCAAGCGCCAGCATGTAGTAAGTGTTGCGGAACTTTCCGAGACTCGGATAGGCCTGGGCGCTCGTCGCTCCCCAGGTTCCCGCCACCGCCAAAGTCAGAGCCAGAACCGAAGCGAATCCGTGCTTTAATCCACGCTTATCCATAAGCATGTCCCCCAATTTAGGATCACGCGCGGTAATCGATCGAGGGCCGCCTCCACAGCGCCCCTGATCCGCCACGTGTTCCCCATTCCCCTGAAGCTTTAATTGTCCCTGTGGCGCGATGGGATGACAAGCAATTTATACCTAGCCGCTGTAGACGAACCGTGCGTGCGCGTCACGGGCGCGCGATTACTTGCTGGTCATTTCCCAGCTGCCATCCCAATCGGCTTCGGGCGGCGCAGCCTTGAAATGCGCGCAGCGCTCGATCAGAAGCTCGCTGGGTCCGTCGGGCTGGCCCGTAACGGTGGCGATCAGCAGGCTTGCCGCTTTCAATTTCTCTGTCGCGGCATCCCACTCGCGCCGCGCATAAAGCTCGCGACCCTGAGCAAAGTGCTCAAGAGCATCTTGCGGATACTCGACGTGCATCAGATGAATGAGCTCGACCGCGTTCCTCTTGCCCTTCACCTTGACGAAATCGAGCGTACGGTGGCGCGGAAGCTCGGCCGCGTCGACGGGCCCGCTGGCCGAAATCATGTCGAGCGTGAACCGGCTCGTGATGATGGATGCGCCATAGTACTTCGTCAGCCCCTCGAGACGCGAGGCCAGGTTCACGTGGTCGCCGATGACCGTGTATTCGAAGTTGTTGACCGAGCCCATGTTGCCGACGTTGACGAGGCCCGAGTTCACGCCCACGCCGATGTCGACATCGAAACCGTACTGCGACTTGAAACGGGGACGGTGGACCTCCAGCGCTCGCATCATGTCGACCGCGGCATTGCAAGAGCGGAGCGCATGCCGGGCCTCGTCGAGCGGCGCGCCCCAGAAGGCCATCACCGCGTCGCCGATGTATTTATCGAGCGTGCCGGCGTGCTTGAAGACGATCTCCGTCATGATGCTCAAATAGTCGTTCAGGAAGCTCGCGAGCGCCTTGGCGTCCATCGCCTCGGACATCGTCGTGAAGCCGCGGATGTCCGAGAAGAGGATGGTCAAGTCCTTCTTCACCCCGCCCAACATGAGGCTTTTCGGATCCAACATGATCGCGTCGACGACGGCCGGCGCGACATATTTCGAGAAGGCGCCGCGAATGAACTTCTTGTCTCGCTCCTCGACCACGTACTTCACCGCGAGGGTCAGCACGAAGATCGTGGCCATCTCGAGATAGAGGAAACCCGTGTTCCAATTATAGCCTTGCGCGAACAGCACTTTCACGTCGACCGCCCCGATTCCGCCGAACGCCGCAATTGAAAGCAGTAGCGCGGGAATGGCTTCCAGGCGCTGCATCGCAAGCGCGAAGCCGACGGCCACCAAAACCATCAGGCCGTATACCCAGAACCTTCCATCAGTAAGCGGGCCATCGCCTCTCGTGCGAAGCTCGTCTCCGGAAAGCAAGTTGTCGAGGATATGCGCGTGACCGTCGACTCCGGGAACACCCTGTTCGAACGGAAAGTGGCGAATATCATTGGCGCCAATCGCGCTCACGCCGATGAATACGAACGCATCCCGAAGGACCTCGGACTTAGAGACTCCCGCCAGCTTCCGATTCAGTTCATCTTTCAATAGGTCGCCTTCGGCGAGCACATCGACGGCGGAAACGTACGTGAAGGAGGTCGATTTAGGCCCGCGGAAGTTGATGTCCATCACGCCCTGGGGCGTGACGTGGATCTTGCGCCGGGAATTCAAGAACTCGACCGCGCCTACGCGATGGGACGCGGTCAAGGTGAGCCCGAGCTTTTCGCCCAGGCCTACGCGCGCCATCTCGAGGGCAAGCGAGGGATAGGCGTGGCCGCCCCCCATGAACGCGAGATTAACGCGGCGGACGGTCCCGTCCGGATCGGCCGCGATGTTGAAAGATCCGATGTGGCTCCCGACCTCCATGAACTCCGGAAGGTTGG
>JAYVOO010000590.1:0-11934 GCA_043757905.1 Oligoflexia bacterium | reverse complement strand
CGGTGGTACCAGGATGCGCAGCTCTTCCTTGATTCTTTCCCCTTTCGGGCCGAGGGCGACCAACGTCAGTTTGAAATCGGCTTCGAGAATCAGGATTGAAAAGCGGAAAGAGGCATCCGCGCCGGCGCGCTCGCCAAAGATCAACGGCGATTTCTGTTCGGACTTCTCGGTGTCGTTCTTCTTGGCGAAGAGCTTCCAACCGGGGCGGGCATAGCTTCCGCTCAATGTGACGAATGGCTTGGAGTCCTGTCGGCGATCGAGAAAGCGCATCGGAAGGTCGAGCGAATCGACCACCAACTCCGGCAGACGATCCTGTGGGTGCACCGGACGCTGGATTTTTACGACCAGCTGGGGCAGGGGATTGGTCTGGTCCTGGGGCTTAAGCTTTTTTGACAGCTCTCCCGGCAAGAGAATTTCGAGGCTTTGAGAAAATTCGTCGCCTTGAGGTGAGAGGGCGCCGACCACGACGACGCTCTTGACGGAATGGAGATAGATCGCGACGCTGGTCGGGTCCGTGGGCTTCGGCGGGAGAGGCACATCCAATCCCGAGACGGAAAGCCTCCAGCCAACGGCTGGAACCTTCAACGGGACGATCACGTAAAAGCTCTCTTCATCGGGCCCTTCTTCGCGAAAGATCGGAACCTCGCCGCTCAGCAACCCGAGATTCGGCTCGTTCTCGCCAGGCGCCTGGACCTTGACGACTTTCGCAGTCATCGATGTCCTTTCGGCCGTCCAATCCTCGCGCTCGGCCGGTGACGTCTCGCCGGATTGGAGCGCAGCCATTCCCGCGCCGGACCAAAGGAGGGCCGAGACGGTTAGGGTCGCAATCCGGCTGATCAATGCGATGCGGGCTGAAGCCATTGAGAGACCATTATAACTTAAGCGGATATCCAGGGCTCGAAATCGTCGTCGTCATTCGCCTGTTCGCTACCCGCTTCTCTCTTCGCGCGGGCTTCAGCCTGGCGTGTGGAGTCAATCTCCGAGAGGGCCAAAGCGAGCTGTTCTTCGAGCGAGCGAAATTTCGGTTGGATGGAGTCGAGCTTGAACGAGAGGCGTTGGGCAGTGAATCGCGCCGATTGAAGTTCCTTGTTCAGGGTTTGTTCGCGGGCGAGGGCGTCGGAGAGTCGATCGGACAGGCTTTGGTTCGCGGCTTCAAGCTCCGCGGTCCGTCGTTCGAGGCCGGTGCGCTCAAAATTCACGTAGCCAAGGACAGGTCCGGCAGAGCTTTCTTTGGCTTCATAATCGCGAAGTTTCCCGATGAGCGCCTGCACCTGGCGGTGAGCGCCGTCCTCGTCGGCAACGAGTTTTTGCTCAAGATCCCGGACCCGCTCCTCAAGCCACGCGCAACGGGTCTTCAACTCATGCTCGAGCCGCTCGCGAATGCGCAAGGCCTGGGAAAACGCCCGCACGCCGCCGGCGATCGCTTCTTCGGCGGCTTCGACGTCGTTCGCCTGACTCGGGGCCGTTTCGCGTGAGTTTGGATCGGTGTTCACCATGGTCTACGTATCGGCAGTATCAGGCAGGAAATGATCCTGATCCACCCGCCCTTACCGGTCGGCGCGCCAAGCGACTGACGCCCGATTAATTCGGCGAGTAAGGGTCAAGTATTCGGGGATCCCTCCGAGAAGTAGGTTGAAATGTTACACCCAAGGCGAATCAAATTATCTGGGATGCTCCTGCCGCTCTTCTCATGCGCGGCACCCCTCATTCTACTTTCTTCGTCCTGCGGTCTCCTGTCGACCAAGCCCGACGATCCCGAGGCCGGGCTTCTCACCGTCGCCGTGGACGCATCACCGCTTCCGACGCCGCAAGACGGCCTCGTTCCGTTAAACGCCACCATCACACGCAAGTCTGCGCGATCCGGTGGAGGGCCCACTGCCGGTGGGCAGGTAACCGCTGAAGAGGATGCCGACGGGGTACCCGGAGTGGCGGCTAAAACAGGTAAAATCATCACCTACGTCACCCGCAAGGGCGACACGCTGATGAAGATCTCCTTCAAGACCCTGGGCAGCGTGTACCGGTGGAAGGAAATCTACCGCAGGAACAAGAGCAAGTTGCCGAAGCCGAGTGCGGTTCCAGGGGGAGTCGCCCTCAAGATCGACACGGCCGGCGCGGTGCGGGTCAGCAAGAACGGTTTGCCCTATCTGATCAAGCGACGGGATACGCTCTGGAAGATCTCCGAGAACGTCTATCGAACGCCGTGGAAGTGGTCATCCATCTGGAAGAACAACCGCGAGTTGATCCATGATCCGAATTGGATCTATGCGGGTTTCAACCTCTACTACAGGCCGCAGCCACAGGCGCCTGAGACCCCTCGGGTCCCGCAAGTTCTGGGTTCGATCCCGGAGGACGGCTCACGCAAGCCTGCCTCCGTCGACGCAGAGAAGTAGCTCAGGGAGTTTGGGCCGACTCGGCTTCGGCTGCTTCGGCTCTGCGCTTCCAGTACGCGTCTCTTTGAGCCCACTCGTCTCGCTCCTTTTTCAGCAGGTCGATCACTGATTCGTTCAAGTCGCGAAGACGCGCGGTCTCTTCCGCCTGCCGAGCTAGCGCGTCGGCGGACTCGCGCTTCTGCTCGACGAGCTCCGTGCGCAGGGTGTTCGCAGCGCCGGTTTCGGCGGCATTCGCGCTGAGCGTGGTCGCGAGATTGGAACTGAGGGCGGTCATGTCCTTTTGCAGTTGTGCGCCTTCAAGCTGCAGCGACTCGACTTTGCGCGTGAGCGCCTGCTGGACATCCATGAGCTGCTCGCGGGATTTCTCCAGCGCAGCTAACTGCTCGCGCGATTGAGCGAGGAGGTCTGATTTTTTCTGGAGTGCCTCGTCTGCTCGAAAGGTCTCAAGCGTAGCCTGATCGAGGCGAGCTTGCAGTTCGGAGGCGTGGGCCTGGTGGCGTGCCCGCTCTTCTTCCCGTGCCCGGCGTTCGTGCGCGACATCTCGCTCATACTCCGTGCGAAGCGATTCGATGATCTCAAGGCGGATTTTGATCTCCATCTCGCGCAGCTCGGTCATCGCCTGCAGTCGAAAGCGATCCTCCACCGCGCGGAGCTCCGACTGGGACCGCTCGAGGGCGTTTCGAAGAGAATCTGCCGACTCCTGCGCATGATCGCGTTGCAGGGTCAGCAACTCGAGGCGGCCAGCCTGCTCGCGGAGGACAGCGTCCAGGTCCTGCGCCAGTGTGAGGAGACCCTGGATCTTGCTTGCCACTGCGGCCGGATCGGCGTCGGCGGATTCCTGCGGGAATCGAAGGGCCGCCACCGGGTCTGGGCGTTTCGTTCGGCTGTTCTTCTTATCGAGAGAGGAGGCACTCATGCCTTATCAGCTTAAGAGGGTCCGAGTAGCGCGTCAACCCGGCAAGAAACGCCGAGTACCGTCACGCCTTACTGGCCGCTCGACTGGGCGATGGCGGCGCGGAATTGCGTGAGCGCGGCAGTCCCGGCCGCCGCAAGGCGACCCACCTCGGCTTCGGCCGAAGGCGTGTCGCGATCACCCCTGAAGTAACCTATCTGCGTCGAGTGCAAGCGGGTTAGCAGTTCGCAAATTTTTAGGATCTCTTCCTGAAAGGGATTTTCATCGGGGGCGGCGGCGCCCGTCTCGAGTTCAGTCTGCATGGCTTGCCAGCGCACGTGAAATTTCTGCCATTTGCGGCTGAGCTCGGGAGCCGATGCGCTCTTCTTGCCGTAACTTGTCATGATTTCGTGAAATATGGCCACCGTCTCCTGCAGCTGTGAATCAAGCGTATCTGCAAGGACGGCTAGCTCGAGGGCTTCGTTTTCTTCGAGTGGAGGGTGGGCGGGAGCGGGCGCCGCCACGGTTTTTTTCGGGGCCGACGCCAGCACCCGGGGCTTTTGGGCCGTGCCTACTCGGATGCTCGCGCAGATCACGACGAGACTGAGCGCCCAGAGCAGGTTTCTCACGCGTCTCGGCCGGTCGGCCCGAAGCGCTGGCGCAGGCCGCGAAGCCCGAGTTGCCATGGCCTTCGGCTGGCGAGAATACACTTCGGCTGCCACGGGCACCTCGGCAATGGCTACGTGCTCCTTCAAAACCTCGCACGCCGGGCGCCACGCGCTCATGCCCGCAGACCAGACGGGAGTGTTCGAGTCGAGCTCCTCGTCCTCGATCCAGTCGCGAATATCTAAAAACGAGTAGGGCCCGAGGTAGTTCTGCTCCAGCCCGTTGTCCTCGCGGTAAACGAACCACGCCTTGGCGGAAGCGTCTGATTCGACAGTTTGCGATGGGCCGTTTGGCGGAAGCTTCATGCTCTTTCCAGTCTATCTCAAGTAACAGGGCGCGACGACGATAAGTGAAATGGGAGAACTGCAGACTGTCATGGGAACGAACGTCAAAAATCCATCGCCGAGCCGGTCCGAAGTGAGGCCCCGAGCCTCCGCTGCGGCGGCCCCCTTTCCTGGCACGGCCGCGAAAGAAACGGTCTTCGAATACCGGATTTTCAAGGAAGTCGAAGCGCTGCTTCAGGATCGCTGCTCCCGGCAGGAAGGCGAGATCAAGAAGCTTCGCGAACGCGAGGAGATCCTGAGCGGCCATTGCGCCAGCCTGGGCACGCGTCACAAGGCCCTGGTCGAATCCGAGCTTCCAGCCATCAAGACGCGCGAGAAAGAGCTCGAAGTCCACTGCGCTAAGCTCCAGGCCCGCTGCGCTCAGCTTGATGCTGATCACGCAACCGAGCGCGCGCACTTCGCTGAGCGCATCCAGTCGCTCGAAGGAAACCTGCTGGCGCTGGCTGGCGAGCTTTCGTCCACTCGAGAAAGGGAACGGGAGAGTGGTGAGCAGCTCGCGCTATTCGAAAAGATGCTAGGCGCCGAGCGCTCGCGCGCCGAAGCCAGCTTGAGCGCGCTCGAGAATTCCAAGCTAGCGCGGGCGGCGCTGGAAAAGACGAACGCTTCCCTGACGCGTGAAATTGAAAGTATTCGAGCCGAAGCCGTGAATACCGCTGAGCGCGCTGAATCTTTAGGTGCAATGTTGAGCGTCGAGCGCGACCGGGCCGATGCCGCGACTGCGGCGTCTGCAGGGCTGGGACTCGAGCTCGAGCAGAAGCGAGACCAAGTTGCGAAAAGCACCGAACGTGCCGAGTCGCTTGAAAGGGCGTTAGCTGCCGAACGCGCCCGAACTGATCGGATGGCCGTCGCCTTGGAAAACTCGGACCGCGAGGTTCAGGGCTCCGCCATCCGGATTGCCGAGCTTACGTCGGACGACAGAGCCATGCGCGTGAGATACGATGAGCTGAGGAACGAGTTCGAGCGGGCCGCTGCCACGCAGAGTTTGCTCGACGCGCGCGAGCTGAAGGTCTCGCGACGGGAGCTTCGCCTGGAGTCCTATCGCACTCTGGTGAATGAGCGCGCCGAGGAAGTGCGAACGGTCTCGTTGCGCATGGCCGAGGAGATCCGGAGTGCGATGTCGCTTCACCCTCTGAGGGACACGCTCGCTTATTCCGATCTCGAGCTTTCCAGGCTCGAGTCCGAGCTCTACCGCGTCCCGGCATCTTTTGAAGGCAGGGCCGAGCTCGAGGCCGCAAGCCGGCGCCTGCGCGAGCAGCGCGACTTCCTGAAGAGCACGATTGCGGCCTCGCTCGACAGCATGGACGCCCGGGCCAATGAACTGCTTGAGGTTTCGGCAAAGGAAACGCTCGAAGCTACTCCGCCGCTTTTCCGCCCTCTTCCGCCTCAATTTCATCCTCTTCGTCGTCGTTCGCCAAAGCCTTAGGTTCCTGCCGATTGATCAGCTTAATGACGACACGTCGGTTCTGACTTTGGTTCCTGGGGATCGGGTTGCCGGCCTTGTCGCGATTGGGAACGATTGGCTTTGAATCTCCATAGCCGATCGCCGTGAGCGACCCTTTAGGGAATCCCAGGAGCTCGAAACTCTCCAGCACCCTGCACGCGCGGAGGCTTGAAAGCTCCCAGTTGCTGCGGATCTCGGAGACGGCCGTATGCGAGATCGGGATGTCGTCGGTGTGGCCCTCGACCACGAGATTGAATTTCTCGGGCTCTGCTTGGATCAAGGGAATCAGCTTACTGAGCAGGCTCTTGCCCTCTAGCTTGATGTCGGGCGACCCGAGCTCGAAAAAAACAGTGCCCAAGAAAGAGATGTCGACGCCGACTGGCGTCTGCTTGAGCACGAATTGATCGCCTAACCCGAGCTTGTTCAATTCCGTGCGGATGCGGTCTAGGGTGTCGCCGTAGGGCTGCTTGTAAGTGCCCCCAAACTCCTTGGTCGCTGCCTGTCTCATTGCATCGAATTTGTTCTCGTCGACTTTGGACATGGTCATCAGGATGACGAAGAAGCCGACCAGCAGGGTCATCATATCGGCATAAGAGACGAGCCAGCTGCCTTCGCCGTCCTCTTCTGCGTGCCCATGCGACGAGGGCATGATCAGGGGTTGGTGCTTCGCGCTTGAGCCTCCGCCTCCTGAGTGGTCTCCTCCGCTCATGCTTTAGCCTTCGCCTTGGCGGGGGCCGATTTGCCTTTGGTGAGCTTGGCGCGCTCGCCTGGCAGAAGATAGCTCTTGAGATGCTCGCGAATAATGTTCGGGTGCCGCTCCTGGAGCAGCAGCCTCATCCCGTCGATGATGATCGTGCGCACCGTCTCGTCCTCGCGATTGAGGGAAGCCAGGTTCTCGGCGATCGGGATCAGGATGAGGTTGGCGAGCACCAGGCCGTAGAACGTGGCCACGAGGCCGATCGCCATCGATGGGCCGAGGAGCTTGATCGCGTCCTTCTCGCCGAGCTGGCCCATCAGCGAGATCATCCCGAGGGTTGTACCCATGAGGCCGAACGCGGGCGGAAACTTGGCGATCGTCTTGAAGACGCCGGCGTCGTGGTCGTAGCGCTTCGAATGGGTTTGCGCGCGCTTGATCATGATCTCGGTCAGTTCGTCGTGTGAAATTCCGCCTTCGCAGACGAGCTCAACTGCGTCGCGCAAGAAGTGCGATTTAACTGTCTTCACTTTCTGTTTCAAATGGTCCGGATTTTCACGCAGCCCTTGCGCGAGGCCTACAATCTCGATGATGACGGCGTCGTATTGGATCGCGTAATTTCCGAGAAATTTGTTCGTGAAGATCTTGGCAGTGCGCACATAGAAGCGGAGCGGGAAGCAGAGAAGGCCAGCCGCGGCGGTGCCGCCGATGACGATCAGGATCCCATGGGGATCCAGGAAGACCTTCAATGACTTTGAGGACCCCAGAATGGAGCCGGCGAGCACGGTGAGCGCCGCCACGATACCGACGAGCGAGGAGATATTCATAGATAGAAAAATTGTAGCACGCGTTTCGAAATTGCCACGGCGGATTGGCAGCCGGCCGGCGCGCCTCGGTGCCAGGATCGTCAAAGTTCGGCCGCTCCTGGAGTGCCGGCCGGGCCCGCCTTGTCCCGACCTTCTGGTTGTTCCACGGGCTCTGGCATGGGGCGTGGAACGGGGGAGACTGAAATGTCTCCAAGTAGTCGGTAGTGCGCAGGAATATAGAGTTTGACACGGTGAGTCACTAGTGCTAAACCTTGCTTTCATTTCGATAACTTCAGCCTTGGGGACTCTTCAGAATGACCGCACCTTTGATTTACGCTCGAATGTTTCCGTTCGCATTGGCGCTGGCCCTGGGGGGAGTGGTGCCGGCGTTTTCCGCTCCTGCGACTCAGCTAGATCGTCAGAACACTTTTCGCCGCGTGATGAAACGCGTGGAATCCCTTCACCTGAAAGGCCCGCTCGAAACGGGCGCCATCCAGCGCATGGGCGTGCTTCCCGGTCTCCACGGCGACTTCCGTCCGGAGGTCTCCGAAGGTAAGGACGGGATGCTCGACGTCCGGCCCGCGGCCGATGGCGTGCGCATCACGATCCCGGGCTCTCCTTATTCCTATATCGAGCAGCCGAACTCCACGGCGCTGAAGTACCGCAATCCCGAGACTGGCGAGTACGACGAGTTCATGATCACGCGCGCGATCCGTGAGTACGTGAATCACGTCAAGACAGACGGCACCCAGTCTCCCGAGGGATACATCTCGGATCTGGTGAAGCGGAAGAAAGACCCGAAGACCGGGAGGTTTGGGGACCCGAGCGTCTTGCTCTACTCCACGCTCGAGCACAAGATCGCCATCGAGGACGGCCGGCTCTTCTCCGTTTTCCATGACGACGGCACCGCCTCTCATCTGCTTGGCGTCACCGATTACTCCTTTCACGTCCCGGTCGCCCGCAAGCAGAGCTGGTTCGCTCGCTGGATGGCGAAATGGATCGCGGCCGGAAAGCCCATGGAAGACCTGAGCGTCGTGAACCGCTTCATGGAAATCAAATACGAGAAGGGCGACCTGAGCGTCGCGAACTTCAAGGAAGAGAAGCACACGGGCCGCATGAAGCCCCGCTACGTCAGCATGAGCCCGGAGCCGGAAGTGCTGGCTAACGGCGACATCCTATTCACCGACGGAAAAAACGGCCACATCACGCGCAACGCCTTCGGGCAGTACGTCCTGCGCATGCGGCTTCGCCTAGACTCGAAAAACAGCCATTTACAGCGAATTTTCCACGGCAAGCCGATCGCTCATTACGGCGAGCAGTATATGATTTTCGACACCTTCGAAGACACCCTGGCCTATATGTCCAGCGGGATGAAGTACGCTTTCCGCGACATCTACGGTACGCCCGCGAAGGTCAAGCCCTCCCGGCCGCTGCCGCGCGAAGCGGGAGTTCTCATGGAAGACACCGATCTACTTCCAACCCTGCATGACCCGCGGGTCATCCCCGGCAAGGTCGGCTTCGGGCCGAGCACTCCTCCTGTGCAGTTTTTTCGCCAGGGCGAACATCTCTACACCTCCGAAGGCCTGGGCATCACCCAGAAAGAGCTCGACTCGGGCATTGAGCTCACGCCTGCGGTTCTCGCGGAGCGCGATATTCAGGACCACGGGGTCATCGATCCGAGCGAGCGCGAGCATTTCGCGCTCACCGACGGCCAGATCAGCTATTTCGGCTTCGATCACGAAATCGCCTATTACAAGGATATCCCCGGATACAAGGGCACCGAGACTTCCGCTGAGGTCGCGGCCGCCGAAGGCATGACCCGGAGATTCTACGGCCTCACGGTCAAGCGGCTGAATAACCGGCTGAACAAGATCGAGGAGGTCTATAGCTACGCCATCCAGCCCAAGGAAGATTACGAGCGCGGCTTCAACAGCGGGATTCTGGAGCTCGATCACGCGGCCTACATCATGGGCAAGATCATTCGCCGGGACGAATCCGGAAAATGGGTGATCTCCCTGATCGGCGGCGTGAGCGACGCGCATACCGCGCAGTACGACGTGAATCCGATGAAGCTCATGTACGAGTTCGGAGCGAAGAGCGCGCGTCGTGAGTCTGGCCAGATCTACCCGATTAACCGATAGTCTTGACGAGGAAGGCTGCGTCCACTAATTCAGGTGGATGCGCAATCCACTCCGACTCGGATTCTCCCTTCTCGCGTTTCTCTCGGTTGCTGCCTGCACCGGCACGGGCACAGGACCGGGCTCGGCGCCCAAGACCGTGAACCTCGCCATCTGGTCCAATTACGTCGCGCCCGAGACGCTCGAGCTCTTTAAGAAGGAGACGGGAATCACTGTCGCCGTCACGAACTATTCCTCGAATGAGGAACTTCTGGCGAAACTTCAGGCCGGGGCTACAGGTTATGACGTCGCCGTACCTTCCGACTATATGGTCTTTGCGATGGCTAAGTTGGGATTGCTCACTGAGCTCGATCCCGCGAAGATCCCGAACGCGAAGTCGCTCGATCCGCGCTACTTGAAGCGCGAGTACGACGCCACGAATCGCTACTCCCTGCCTTACGATTGGGGCACGACCGGCATCGCGGTGAACCGCGAGCTCTACAAGGGCCCGATCAAGGGCTGGAAGGACTTGCTCACGCGCCCCGAGCTCGCTGGTAAGTTTTCGCTCCTAGACGACCCCCGCGAGACCATCGGCGCGGCCATGAAGGCGCTGGGCTTCAGCTTGAATTCCTCGAATCCTGCGGAGCTCGCGAAAGCCAAGGCGCTTCTGCTCGCGGCCAAGAAGCGCGTGAAGGCCTTCACCTCTGAGACGCTCGCGGGCCTGACGAGCGGGGAGTTCGCCGTCTCGCACGCTTACTCGAGCGACGCGCTCCAGGCGCGCCGCGCGACGAAGGGTAAGGTCGAGTTCGTGATCCCGGAGGAGGGGGGAACCGTCTGGATCGACAATCTCGTTATTCCGAAAGGAGCCAAAAACGTGGAGGAAGCGCACAGGCTCGTCAATTTCCTCCTGAACCCAGAAATCACTCTGAAGACTGTTACGGCGATCCTGGTTGCGCCCGCCAACCAGGAGGCCGCAAAGCTGCTTTCCGCTGATCTCAAAGCCGATGCCATGCTTTTTCCGAGCGAAAAGACGCTTTCCCGTTCAGAGCTGCTGAAGGACCTCGGCGAGGGCTCGTCGCTTTACGACCGCCTTTGGACCGAGATCAAGGCTGAGTAAATCAGTTCTTACATTACATTTACATAACCTAGCTTTAATAAATCTAACCGAACCTTTACACTTGGATGACCAGGCAGGGCAGTGGCCCGACCCTTAAAACCAAGGAAGGTTTTCGATGAAGTTTTTTTTCAGCCGGTACTCCGTCGCCGCGTTTATTTTCGTACTCCCATCGTCCCAGGCATTCGCGTTCGGCGGAGGTCAGCCGACCCCCGCTCTCACTGAGGCGACCACCCGGACGGGAATGGCGACAAACCTCTTTGTCGAGGCATCGGGCGATAGCTTCTCGGCCACGCCGCCCGACGGCCTTGCCATCACTCCTTCCTGCCTGCGCAAAGGCGGGGTGGAGCTCTTGATCTTAGATCCCGGACACGACGATTCGGCGATGTCCATGCGAAGCGACGCGAAAGTCCGCGGCGGCGGGAGCTCGACCAAATTCATCTGGCCCAAGATCCACGAGGGCAACTTAACGCAAGTCACGGCCTGGCTCGTTTATGATCTGATGATGAAGGACGAGCGCTTGAGCGCGAGGGAGCGCCAGGAGCTTCAGACCATGGTGCGCTTCACTCGCCATCCGGGTGAGAAGACCTATGGTCAGTACGAGAAGGAACTTGGGTACTCAAGTTCCACCCAAGGCACGATCGACAGCGGCGTCACTAATCGGGCCTCGCGCATCCGTTTCATGATGGAGAATCACCGCGCATACGACCCCAATAACGCCAAGTTCTGGGCCGGCTCGTCCCGGGACGTGACGAGCAAGTCGGTGATGATCTCGATCCACGCCAATTCGTCAGACTACTTCAATGAAGGGGATGTGAGCTGGGTGATCCCGCCCAAGAGCACGTCGGGCTCGAGTGCGACCGGCAAATTCCAGTTGGGAATGGTGAAGGGGCTTTCGCAGGGCTTCGGCGAATACTACGGCGACACGGCGGGCGATCCGCGCGCGGTCTCGGATCTCAAGAGCGACCTGGCCTCCACGGTCCGTACCGACTCGATCCAGACTAAGCAGCATTCCGTGAATCTCGCCGTGCTGAGCCCGACGCTCGGCAGCTCGAGCACGCGCAAGCTCTTGATCGAAGGCTTCGTGATGAACGGCAAGGCCGGGAACCTGGCCAACCGCCAGCTTACCCAGCCGAGTGGCGTCCCGAAGCTCTCGTTCAAGCATGCCGGCAAAGCGGCGAACTCCTACGGGGTGACCGACGTCTACGTCGCTTACGCGCGCGGGATCGTGAGGGGCATTAACACCGCGCTCGACTGCACGAAGTAAGGCGCCCTGCTCAGTCCCGCTTGCGCAGCTTCACGCTGTGAATCGGAAGGCCGTCTTTCACGAAGAGCTTTTCGAAAAGCGTTACTTCCGGGATCTCGAGCTTCTCAGGTGACGGATGGCCGCGGTGCAGGTCTGCGGAACGGTCGAAGGGCTCCCAGAGGTCGCTGACTTTCGCGATCGCCTCTTCCATCCACTCGAAATAG
>JAYVOO010000589.1:0-3216 GCA_043757905.1 Oligoflexia bacterium | reverse complement strand
ATGAGCTCTCGGTGAGCAGCGAGACTTTCGAGCTGCTGACGAAGTCGCTCCGCCCGCTACCCGAGAAGTTCCATGGCCTGGCTGATGTCGAGATCAAGTACCGCCAGCGCTACCTCGACCTGATCATGAACGACCAGGCCCGCAAAACCTTTGAGATGCGCTCGAAGATTGTGGCCGAGATCCGTAATTTCTTCCTCGCGCATGACTACATCGAGGTCGAGACCCCGATGATGCATCCGATCGCGGGCGGCGCGAATGCGCGCCCCTTCACTACGCACCACAACGCGCTCGACATGAAGCTCTATATGCGGATCGCGCCCGAGCTTTACCTGAAGCGCTTAGTAGTCGGCGGCTTCGACCGCGTCTTCGAAATCAACCGCAACTTCCGGAACGAAGGGATGTCGATCAAGCACAACCCGGAGTTCACGATGCTTGAGTTCTACCAGGCTTACGCGACTTACGAAGACCTGATGGACCTGACCGAGAACCTCTTCAAGCAACTCGCGGAGAAGGTGCTGGGCAAGACTCAAGTCGAGTACCAGGGCACGGTCATCGATCTCGGCGCCAAATGGCAGCGGATCAGCGTCGAGGACGCGATCATGAAACATTCTCGCTTTGGGCAGTTCGCCGACCGCGCGAAGCTTCGCGACCGCGAGACCTTGCTCGCCTACGGAAAGAAGCACGAGATCTTCATGAACCCGAAGGACACTGTCGGCGGGCTGATCATGGTGATCTTCGACGAAGAGGTCGAGAAGCTCCTGATCCAGCCGACATTCCTCACGCTTTACCCGCTCGATGTCTCGCCGCTCTCACGCAAAAACGAGAAGGACCCGTTCCTGGTCGACCGCTTCGAAGCTTTCATCTACGGACGCGAGATGGGTAACGCCTTCTCGGAGTTGAACGACCCGATCGATCAGAAAGAGCGCTTTGAGGCGCAGGTCGGAGCGAAGGACGCGGGCAATGAAGAAGCCTGCGACATGGACGAGGATTACGTGACGGCGCTCGAGTATGGGATGCCGCCGACGGCGGGCGAGGGGCTCGGCATCGACCGCCTGGTCATGCTCTTCACCGACTCGCCTTCGATTCGCGACGTGATTCTCTTCCCTCACATGCGGCCGGTGAAGTAGCATCGGCCCCATGTCTACGTCGATCGTTCCGCAGCTCGCCAGGCGGTTTCTCCTGTCCAAGGTTTCCGACAGCTTTCTCTCGCTGATCGCGTGGGTCTCGGTCGTCGGAGTCGCGCTGGGAGTGCTCGCGCTCGTCGTGGTCACGAGCGTGATCAACGGATTCGAGGGCGAGCTCACTCGCGTGATCACGGGGATGAACGGAGACGTGCTCCTTTATTCGCGCGACGAGAAGGGTATCCCCGACCGGGATGGGGTCGAGGCCCGCATTCGTCAGATCGCACCTGAAACCGAGTTCGTGACTGCATCTTACCTGACCCAGCTCATGGCCGCGGGCTCTGTCTCGGCCGCGGGCGCGGTCCTCGACGGGTTCGAATCTGAGACCATGCGCAACGTGATCGCGCTGCCGGACCGAGTGGAAAAGGGCGCACTGCCTGAGAACACGGGCGAGGTTGCGCTCGGCTCCGCCTTGGCCGAGAAGATCGGGGCGGAAGTGGGCGAGGAAGTGCGGCTAATCTTGCCGGATGCCGAGAACTCCGCGCCGAAGGCGATCAAGGCGAAAGTAACGGGCATCGTCCGGATGGGTATGTACGAATACGACTCGCGCTTTATCTTCGCGCCGCTCAAGAGCGTTCAGGAATATCTCACTCAGCCGGGCCGCGTTTCCGCGTTCAAAATCCGGCTGAAGGAAGGAACTGATTCTCGGAAAGTCTCGGACCGCTTGGCGGAGCAGTTTGGTTTCCCTTACCGAGCCAAAGACTGGTCGCAGCTCAATCAGAATCTATTTTACGCAATCAAGCTGGAGAAAGCGGTTATTGCGATTATCCTGACCGTGATCGTGATCGTTGCCGCCTTCAACGTAGTCAGCACACTGATGATGATGATCCACGACAAGACGAAGGAAATCGCGATCCTTAAGGCGATGGGATTCCGAAGCGGCCAGGGCTTCCAGCTTTTCTGCCTGATCGGCGTGGGCATGGGCGTTGTCGGCACGGTCGTCGGCACGGCGCTCGGGCTTGGGCTAAGTTGGCTCCTAGGTAAGACACATTGGATCGACTTGCCCGCGGATATTTATTACATCGGTTTTCTGCCCGTAGTCGTCCGATGGTCCGAGGTGGCGTATATCGCGCTGGTCGCGGTCACGATCTCGTTTCTGGCGACGATTTACCCGGCCTGGAAAGTTTCGAAGCACCCGCCGCTGGAGGGATTGAGATATGAGTGAGATCGTTGTCCAGGCGCTGGGCATCACGAAGAGTTACAAGAAAGCGGGAGTCGAGATCCCGGTGATCCGCGGTGTGGATGTGACGATCCAAGCCGGCGAGATGGTGGCCGTGACCGGCGCCTCGGGCGTGGGCAAAAGCACTTTGCTGCACGTCCTCGGAACGCTGGAGAAGCCGACCACCGGCACGGTCAAGTTTGGAAAAGAGCAGCAGGATCTTTTCAAGCTTTCTGAGCGGAACCTTTCCTCATTCCGGAACCGCGCGCTTGGATTCGTGTTTCAGTTCCATTATCTCCTTCCGGAGTTCACGGCGCTTGAGAACGTGATGATGCCGGCGTTGATCGCCGGGCATCCGAAAGCCACTTCCATGAAGCAGGCCCGCGAACTGCTGGAGTTTGTCGGACTGGGTCATCGCCTGGAGCATCGGCCTGCCGAGATGTCGGGCGGGGAGCAGCAGCGCGTGGCAATCGCGCGCGCCGTGATCCTGCGCCCTCGGCTCCTGCTCGCCGATGAGCTGACCGGGAATCTGGACTCCGTGAATCGCGGCAATGTGATGGAGCTTTTACTGCGTTTGAATCAAGCCACGGGTGTGAGCATTCTTTTGGTCACGCATGACCAGGAGATCGCGAAAAAGATGCACCGCGTATTGTTGATGAAAGATGGTCGAGTAGTCACTTAGTCTTTGACACGAAAGATCAAGCCACCTACATGTAAGGGCTTGTGATTTCACACCTAGGGCGTCTGCATCACGTGTTTCCAGCGGCAGTTTTTGCATTCGTTTGCGCGTTGGCGACGACTCCTGGAACCTTGAACGCGGCCCCCAAGAAGGCGGCTAACGCTGCCACGCAGTCTGCTCCCGGCAAAACCAAGACG
>JAYVOO010000588.1:0-3223 GCA_043757905.1 Oligoflexia bacterium | reverse complement strand
CGCCGGGCTCCTGCTCGCCTCGCTCGCCGCGGCTCCCGCCGCTCTGGCTTCGAACACTTACAAGATCGACATCGAGTACCTCGCGCCCGGGAGCGCGTCCAACGTGCCCCGCACCGGCTCCGCAATCGTCGAGGAGAACGAGTCGGCCAAGATCCAGCTGGCTGATACCCTGGTGCGCTTCCTGCCCATGAGTACCGAGAACGGCGACATCAAGATCAACGCTTTGATTGTTCAGCGCTCGGGCAAGTCCGAGCATATCGTCGGCCAGCCGAGCGTAATCGCGAAAGACGGACAGGCCGCCGAAATCAGCGAGTTGGATGCGTCCGGCAAGCTGCTTTACAAGCTGCGCCTTACCCCCCGCCTGAACTAAGCCCCTTGGCGCTCAACAAATACCAGCTTTACGAGGCCAGTGTCCAAAGTCCCCGCAGCACTGCGGAGTGGTTCGTCTCGATTTATAAGACCGTACGCGGCCGCTATCCCGTTTTCCTGCGCGAGGATTTCTGCGGGACCTTCCTGGAGTCCTGCGAGTGGGTGCGCCGGAACTACCGCAACCGGGCGCTCTCGCTGGATCTCGATCCCGAGCCCCTGGCCTATGGCCGCAAGAACCACCTGAAGAACCTTACGGCAAGCCAACGCAAGCGCATCCAGGTCGTCCGTCAGAACGTGCTTGAGCCGTCTCGGCAGAAGGTCGACCTCATCGTGGCCTGCAATTTTTCTTTCTATATCTTCAAGAAGCGGCAAGAGCTAGTCAGCTACTTCCAGGCGACCCTCAAGTCTCTTGCGCGCGGCAAAGGCATCCTGATCCTCGAGATGGCCGGCGGCCCGGGCATGATCGAGCGCGTGCGCGAGAGCAAGACCGTGCGCCCAAGCGGCCGGAAAAACGGCGCGAAGGTCACGTACGTCTGGGACCAGAAGAGCTTCAACCCGATCACGCGCGACGCGAAGTACGCGATCCATTTCAAGATGCCGGGCAAGCCGGCCCTGAAGAATGTCTTCACCTACGATTGGCGGCTCTGGACAATCCCCGAGGTCCGCGACGCGCTCGAGGAGGCCGGGTACAGCCGCAGCGTGGTGTTCTGGGAGACCGAGCACAAGGGCGAAGGCACCGGGGAATACGTCGCGACCGAAGAGGGCGACAACGCGTTCTCTTGGATCGCTTACATCGTGGGCGTGAAGTAGGCGCGTCTATGTGCGACTACGTTAGGTCAGTGGCACTGACCGGTGTAGGTGTAGTCGCGGTCGACATCGTGGCGATGGCCCGTGAAAGACGCGTCCTTGAAAGCTCCGCCGGTGCCAAGGTTGCAGTTCACGTCCCAGTACGTGTGGACAAAGTAGTACTCGACGTAGCGATCGCCGTTATAGGTCGTGCATTGGTCATGGCAGCTGTGGTGATGATGACCCTGATTGTCGGTGTAATCGTCGCAAACCGTGTGGCACTGCTGATACGTGCAGCCTTCGTAACCCTGGTGCATGTCTGTATCGCGCTTGACGGTCTCGAGGATCGAGACCCGGGCATCGTAGTCCTGGCCCGTCTGGGATCCCGGAAGCTCAACCCAGGAACCGTCCACCGGTAGGTCGCTCACAGGCGCCTTGAAGTTGAACGTCTCGTGATGGCCCTGGACGTTGTCCAGGCTCAGCTCGACGTGATCGTTACTGTGGCCGATCAGGCTGCCGACGAAGTTGACCGAACCGCCGTAAGTTCCCTTGGGCACCGTGACTTTGTGCGTGCTTCCCAAGAACCCGGACTGAGTGAAAACCAGTTGGTTTTTCGCCGTGAACGTGCCGCTCACGTCCAGGCAACCTGACATCGCGAGAACTCCGATGGAAACGCAGATCAAACGCAGACTGAGCATGTGGTTATCCCCTTTCCCAAAAAGGTAGTGCCAACCCTGCTCAATAGCAAGAACCGACCCGGGACTTTAGAGGTTGTCCCAGCTGAAACCTTCGGCTTCCAGCGCGTGGTCCGCCAACGCCTTGATCGCCTCGTCATCGTTATTGTCGATCTTATTGAAGTTCGATTTCGTCCGGCGCCTCACCTGCCCCGCGTAAACGTCCAGGATCTCGCGCTCCTTGGCCGCCTTCTCGACTCCATTGGCCTCGATCGAAGCGTTCACGCGACTCATCGTGCAGGAGAGCACGAACAGGTCGATCATGATGTCAGCAAGGCGCTTGGTCGCGAACTGCTTGCCAATGATGTTCTTGCCATGCTTCCGGAGAATGCGATCGGCCGCATTTGCGAGATCCCGTGTACTCTCTTCGAAGAGCGTCGCGACGGGCTTAAGCGAAGGATGAAGCTTCGTGAAGACGTGCTTCTCGGCGCCCACGCCCGTGGCCTGGCTCACTCGCTTGCGGGCGTACTCGGAGAGCACCCCGAAGCCCTTGATCGGGTCGTTGAAGATGCCTTCGACCGACTGGGCAACGTCCTTCAGCTGCTTGCCGACGTCGTTCATTGCGGTGAGCGCGATGAATAAGCGCAGGATGTCGTTCGTACCTTCGAAGATGCGGTTGATGCGGCAGTCGCGCACCACGCGTTCGTAAGGAAACTCGCACATATAGCCGTTGCCGCCGGCGATCTGCAGCGCTTCGTCGGCCGTGCGCCAAAGGCACTCAGTCGCGAAGACTTTCGAGATCGCGGCCTCGACCGCGTAGTCCTTGGACCCACTGTCCACGAGGCCCGCGACCATATTCACGCAAGCCTCGGCCGCATAGCACTCGACCACCATGTGGCCGATCTTCTGCTTGATCAGGCCGTATTCGGCGATGGGTTTTCCGAATTGCACGCGGCCCTTGGCCTGCTTCGTGGTGTTGGCGATCAGCTGCTTCATTGAGCCGACCGAGCCGCCGCCCAGGCCAGTGCGCCCGTTGTTCAGGATGGCCATCGCGACCTTAAAGCCCTTGCCCACTTCGCCCAGCACATTCGCCTGAGGCACGCGGACCTTGTCGAAGTTGACCGTCGTCGTTGAGCTCGCTCGCAGCCCCATCTTGTCTTCATGGGGGCCGACGCTTACGCCGGTGGTGGCGCGCTCGACCAGGAACGCCGTCATATGGCCTTCCGGGCCTTCCGTCTTGGCGAAAACCGTATAGAACCCGCCGATCCCGCCGTTCGTGATCCAGAGCTTCTCGCCGGTGAGGATCCAGTCGTCGCCATCTCGCACGGCCTTCGTACGGATGGAAGCCGCGTCCGAACCGGCGCCCGGCTCCGTCAGACAGAAAGCCGCGATCA
>JAYVOO010000587.1:0-3227 GCA_043757905.1 Oligoflexia bacterium | reverse complement strand
GTGCTGGCGCTTTCCATCGCGCTGCTCATCCGCGAGAACCGCAAGGCGCTGGCCTCGCGCGCGGGCGCGTTCGGCCTGAACTCGGTCGTCACCGTCCTACTCGTCATTGGGCTGCTCGGCGTGGTGAACTTCCTCGCGCTCCGCTATCCTTATAAGATCGACCTGACGAAGGACAAGCTTCACACCCTATCCGATCAGACCGTCAAGATCGTAAAAGGCCTGAAGACTCCAGTGAAGGCCACGCTCTACGCGAAGATGAACCAGCGCGAGCAGTTCCGCCCGCTGCTCGAGAACTACAAGGGCCTGAGCCCGAAGTTCGAGGTTGAGTACGTTGACCCGGACCGCGAGCCCACGCGCGCGAAGCAGGTCGGCATCAAGAAATATGGCACGCTCCAGCTGGTCTACGGCGCCAAGGAGTCTAAGCTTGAGGACCTGAGCGAAGAGAAGCTCACGAACGCGTTGATCAAACTCCTGAAGGACAAGGTCACTACCCTTTGCGTGATCACCGGCCACGCCGAGAAGTCCTTCGGCTCTTCCGAGGCTGAAGGCTACGACAAGGCCAAGAAGTCGCTTAACGAACAGTCCATCGACGTCAAAGACGTGAACCTGGTCCAGGAGAACAAGATCCCCGAGAGCTGCGACTCGATCGCGATCCTCGGCCCGACGCGCTCGTTCTTCGCGCCCGAAGCCAAGCTCGTCGAGGGTTATCTCGCCAACGGCGGCCGGGCGATCATCGCAATCGACCTGAACATCAAGGGCCAAGGGGAGTACGCCCCCGAGCTCATGCCGATCCTCGCCGAGTGGCACATCAAACCCGAGACCTCGATGATCGTCGACCGCGTTTCGCAGAGCTTCGGCCTCGACGCCTCGGTCCCGCTGCTTCTCAGCTACTCGAAGGACAATGCGATCACGAAAGAATTCGCCCAGACACCGAGTTACTTTCCGCTTGCGCGCCCGCTCGAGATCATCGCGGCCCCCCCACCCGGCCTCAAAGTCGAGTGGCTGGCGCAGACCACTCCCCGCGCCTTCGCCGTCTCCGACTTCAAGGCGCTCACCAGTGGCGCGGTCTCCGAGCAAAATCAAAAGCACGGCCCCTTCAATGGAGCGATCGCGGCTGAAGGCAAGCTGAAGGACTCGAAAGCTCCGCGCGCCACCCGGCTCGTGGTCTTCGGCACCTCGTACTTCGCAACCAATAATTACGCCCGCTACGGCCTGAACGCCGACTTCTTCCAGAACGCGGTGGCCTGGACGCTGGAGGACGAGAGCGTGATCTCGATCCGCGCGAAGGAAGAGGGCGCCGGCAAGGTCGAGCTCTCGCAGAAGCAAGGAACCGTGATTTTCCTGCTCTCGGTCGTCCTGATCCCGCTGGCCGTCGCCGTCGCCGGCATCGTGATCTGGGTGCTCCGGCGCAGATGGTAGACGAGAGGTAATAGCTCCATGTCGCAGTCCACCCAGTCATCGCACCCGAGCTGGAAGAAGCAACTCATCCTGGCGGCCACGCTTTTCGTAGCGGGCTCCGCGGCCTACTGGCTGGAGTTCAAATACAAGCCCAAGCAGGAGGAGAAGGCGGATTCGGCGAAGAAAGTCTTCGCGATCGGCGAGAGCTCCGTAGAAATCCTCGTGGTGAAGTCAGGCACCCGCACCTACTCCTTTAAGTGTACGGATGCGGCCGCGGGACTCTGCAAGCCCGGCAGCAACGCCAAATGGGAACTGACCGCGCCGCCCGAGGCCAAAGGCCTGCATGCGGATGACGCGAACGTGAATGCACTGCTTTCAGCCGTCAATAACCTGAATTCCACTGAGACGATCGATCTGAAGGACGAAACTCCCGAAAGGCGCGCGGCGCTTCTCAAGGAATACGGCCTCGATCCGCAGGCGCGCGCGGCCACTGATTCCCGGCAACTCGTGGCCGGGCCCACGACCGCGCACCTGGGCCTTGCCCATCCCATCGGCGAGGGCATTTTCGCCGTCGCCGAGCAGGGCGGCAAGATCGACGACTCAAAGGTTTTTCTCGTGCCGAGCTACTTCAAGACCAACTTCGAGCACGACCTCACCTACTGGCGCGATAAAAAGATCGTGCCCTTCACCGGTGCCGAGATCGCGTCCTTCGAACTCGAGGGGAGCAAAGGCAAAGTCAGCGGCGTGAAGAAGGACGGCCAATGGACCCTGAACGGGCGGCTTGCGGGCGACTTCGAGAACATCGACAGCCTGCTTTCGGCCGTGGCTTTCATCCAAGCTCGGGACTTCCTCACCGACGAGAAGGAGCTTGCGGGCACCAAAAAAGTGCTGCGACTTCAGATCCAACAAGAGACCACGAAGGATCCGAAAGACGCGAAGAGCGCCGGCAAGGCGCCCGCGCCGATCCTGATCACATTCTTCGAGAAAGCCGCGGCGGTGAATGCGGCCGTCGACAAATCCAAGAAGAAACCCGGCGCGCCCACCTCGTCGGGCGTCAAACTCTTCGCCAAGAGCTCGAACCTCGCCCAGCCCGTCGAGCTCGAGCGCAGCGTGAAGGAACGGCTAGACAAGAGCGCGCAGGATTTGCGCCTCTCCAAGCTCCTGACCTCAGTCGAGCGCTACTCCGTACGCAAGATCGAGTTCGCGGGCAAGCCCTTGGGCGCCGAGCCACTGAGAGTCACCAACGTCGAAGCCAAGTGGCTCTTCGAGGACAAGAAAGAAGCGAGCCGCGACAAGGTGCAAGCATTCTTGGAGAAGATCTCCGGCAACCGCATCCAGGAGTTCATGCCTGAAGGTAAGATTCCGCCAGGCGAGGATCAAGGCATCCGCGTCACGCTCGCAGACGAGAAAGATCCCGCCAAGCGCCGGCTCGTATTCTGGAAGGGCGGCGCAGGCCAAAAAGACCTCTACGCGCGTGATCTCGCTTCGAAACGCAAAGAAGCCTACCGCGTGGATCCGGCGATCAGCGAAGATCTGCCGTGGAATCGCGATCACTTCAACGCCGGCACGCCGCCCAAGCCAGCGCCTTCCCCCGCGGCCCCGCCGGCAGGGAAAAAATCCGGTTGAGTATGCAGGCCCGCTGCCCGCACTGCGGCTTTAAGCAAGTGGCCGGGCTAGCGACGGATTCGGAGCTCGCGCCCGGCGACCCCTGCCCGAGCTGCGGCCTCGCGCTCGAGGCGCAGACGCGCTCCCGCGCGGAACATGGCTTGGATTCGCTCAAGGACTATCTGCTCACGCTGAAGGAGATCCATTTCAGCCCCGACGCCTTC
>JAYVOO010000586.1:0-3228 GCA_043757905.1 Oligoflexia bacterium | reverse complement strand
AGGCGGGCCATGCGAAGGGCTCTGTTTCCGCCCGCACGCTTTATGCCCGCATGATTCAGACGTTGGCCGAGACCGGCAACGCTTGGCTCTGCTTCAAGGACCGCTCGAATCTTCGTTCCGCCCAGACCGCCAAGCAGGGCAACGTGATCCACTCGTCCAATCTCTGCACGGAGATCCTGGAAGTGACGTCCTCGGCCGAGACTGCGGTCTGCAACCTGGGCAGCCTGAACTTGGCTTCTTACGTCAAGGCGGACCGCTCGTTCGACTTCGAGAAGCTCGCGCAGGTCGCCACTCTCGCCGTAGGGTTCCTCGACCGCGTGGTGGACATCAACTACTACCCGACGAAGGAAGCCGAAGGCTCGAACAGCAAGTGGCGCCCGATCGGCCTCGGCATCATGGGTCTTCAAGACGCGTTCTTCAAGATGAAGATCCCGTTTTCGTCGCCGGAAGCCAAGCGCATCTCGAACAAGATCTCGGAAACCATCTACTTCCACGCCCTCAAAAAGAGCATGGAGATGGCCAAGATTGAAGGTTCGTTTCCCGCGTTCCGCGACTCCCGCTACGCCGAAGGTAAACTTCAGGTCCAGCTCTCTCAAGAGATGATCGACGGTATGCCTGAGCTGAATTACGACTGGGACGGGCTTGCCAAGGATATCCAGGCCAAGGGATTGCGCAACAGCCTCCTGATCGCGATCGCCCCAACCGCGACGATCGCCTCGATTGTCGGTTCCTACGAGTCGATCGAGCCCCAGACTTCGAACATGTTCAAGCGCGAGACGCTTTCGGGCGAGTTCCTACAGATCAACCGCTACCTGGTCGAGGATCTCAAACAGATTGGCCTGTGGACGGACCCGATCCGCGGCAAGATCGTGGAGTTCGAAGGCTCGATCCAGAACATTCCGGAAATTCCCGAGCACATCCGCGCTCTCTACAAGACGACTTGGGAGATCTCGCAGAAGGACTTGATCGACATGGCGGCCGAACGAAGCGCGTTCATTTGCCAGTCGCAGTCCCTCAATTTGTTCATGGAAGAGCCGAACATCGGCAAACTTTCCTCCATGTACATGTACGCTTGGAAGCGCGGAGTGAAGACGACCTACTATCTTCGCTCCCGCGCTAAGACCTCGATTCGCAAGACGACGGTGGATACCGGCGCCGGAGCGACTGCCGCGGGTGCTGCAGTGATGGACGCGTCAGCCGCAGTGAGTTGTTCGCTTGAAAATCCAGCTTCATGTGAGGCTTGCCAGTAAGACAAAAGTAAGAGAAGAACCTCGTCCCACCACAACCACATTTTGGTTGGGCGGAAGGTCAGGCAGTACAGTCGAGTGAAGTGAAGTGAAGTCAGTCGATGAGGCAGTCACGGCTTGCAGGAGCAGGCCGGGGGCAGCCATGCGTAGTCCTATATCCAATGTTCAAAACGGCCGGAGGCCGGGGGGATTAAAATGATTTTAAGCACCGAGCTCGACCTGACACTGCGACCCATGAAATACCCCGAATTCTTCAATCTCTACCGGGATTCGTTGAAGAACATCTGGACGACCGACGAGCTCGACTTCTCGGTGGACTTCGAGCACCTGCGCGACAAGATCAACCCGAAGGAAGCGCATTTAATTAAGCGCCTGGTCGCTTTCTTCGCGACGGCCGACAATCTGGTCGCCCACAACTTGGTGCTGAACTTCTATAAGCACGTCAATTCGCCTGAATACCGCATGTTTCTCGGAAAGCAGCTCTTCGACGAGATGCTACACGTCGAGACCTACTTGCTGCTCGTTGACAATTACATTCCGGATCCGGAAGAGCGGCGCGAAGCGTTCGACGCCTTCAAGACGATCCCTTCCGTTCGCGCGAAGGCCGACTTCTGCTTCAAGTACATGGACAAGATCAACGACCTGCACTCGCTCAAGACCGACTCCGATCGCAGGCAGTTCGTCGAGAACCTGATCTGCTTTGCGGCCTGCGTTGAAGGGCTCTTTTTCTTCGGCTCGTTCGCCTATGTCTACTTCCTTCGCAGCAAGGGGCTGCTTCCGGGCTTGGCTACCGCGACGAACTGGATCTTCCGTGACGAGAGCATGCACATCGAGGGCGCGATGACCGCAGTCAACGTCATCCGCAAGGAATACCCCGAGATCTTCGACGAGACGATGACCGCTCACGTCTACACGATGATCGAGGAGGCGATCGCCGTCGAGCTCGCGTTCTGCGAGGACGCACTCTCGCTCGGAGTGACGGGGCTGTCTCCTGATCTGATGAAGCAGTATCTCGAATATTGCGCGGACCAGCGTCTGGCGCAGCTCAGCTTCCCTAAGAAGTACGGCTCTCGTAACCCCTTCTCCTTCATGATGCTGCAGGACGTGCAGCCGCTTACGAACTTCTTCGAGAAGCGCGTGACCGAGTACCAGAAGGGCTTTGAGACTCGCAAAGAGTCGATCGTCTTCGACGCCGCCTTTTAGGTGTCAGGCACCTAAAAAGGCAAGTTTCCTCCTAGCCATCGAACTTCACGGGCAAGAGCAGGTCGCCTCCGCCCGCGTGGCCAGCCGGCTTCGAAATCCACTCGACTGGTGTCGAGCCCGGAAGATCGCGGAGTCTTTGAGAACCCCACGACCCTTCAGGTGGCTTGAGGAACCGGACTGGCGGTTACGGTAGCGGTCACGGCAGGGTGCACCTGGCCGTATTCAACGCCCTGCCGGTAAGCGGCCTCGCGTTTGTCGGCTTCGGCGACACCTTGCGCGCGCGCCTTGTCGGCCTGCGCTTGCGAGTCGGCGATGCTCATTCCGGCTGGAGTTTCCGGTTTCTTGTCACTGCAGCCCACTGCGACGGCGGCGGTCAGAACGACGGCCAACGTGAATAAATTCCCCATTGAGATTAGTTTCTGAGTCAAGCTGTTCATCTGATTTTCCCCTCTCATATATGACTGCCTTTCTTAAAGACTGAGTCCACCGAGCTGATCCGCTCCCAGACGTCATGGTACCTGCGGCTCACGCGTGCGAAAATGCTGAGAGTGCGGTTTTCCTCGGGCGGCAAGGAAGATTCATCCACCGAGGCGGGTGCGCGCGATTCGACCGGCGCGGCTGCGACCGCGGAATCGCCGGGCGCAGCAATCGCGGCAGCCTCCAGTCCGTCCGGATCGGCTGCGGGTGTAGTCGGTATCATCGCGAACGGCGAGCTAGCGGGCTCGGCCGGGCGCGGCGCTTGGGCGAGCGAAGGTCCGACCGGGACGAGGCCTGCGTA
>JAYVOO010000585.1:0-3235 GCA_043757905.1 Oligoflexia bacterium | reverse complement strand
GCGCTCGCCGAACGGGCGCTCCTGCTCAAGACGGTTCCCCATATGGTGCGGCCTCTCCGGTTTTTCTTTCCTGTCTACGAGGGTGACGCCAACGGTCGCGCGATCCTGAGCCTCGGGCTCTGGCTCTACGACCTTCTCGCGCTTTTCCGCACGCCCGGTTTCCACCGCGGACTCTCGCGCAAGCGCATGCTTGAGAAGATGCCGTTCCTGCGCGCCGACGGTTTGCAGGGCGGGTTCGAATACTCCGACGCCTCGATGTGGGACGACGTGCTCGCCGTCGAGACGCTCCGTTCGGCCCAAGGAATGGGGGCGGTGATCGCCAACTACGTCGAGGCTGCCGAGCCGATCTTCGAAAAGGATCCAAGCGGCGAGAAGCTTCGGGGCTTCGTCATTCGAGATGTGGAATCCGGAAAGACTTGCCGCCTTCGCGCGGCGAAAGTAATCGTTTGCGCGGGACCCTGGACGGACGTGGTCGGCAAGTCGATCTCGCCCAAGTGGAACGCCTGGCTCAAGCCCAGCAAGGGCGTTCATCTGATCTTTGATCAGAAGCGGCTGCCCGTGCCTGGTGCGATGGTGATGAGCCAGCCCGAGGACGGGCGCATCTCATTCGTGATTCCCCGCCCCGATTACGGCGCGGGTGTCGTGATCGTCGGCACGACCGACGGCCCGACGCCGGAGCTTCCAGAGAACGCCGCAATCGAGAGCGCGGACGTGAAGTATCTGCTCGGACTGCTCGCACGCTACTTTCCGTCCCTGAAGCTGGAAGTTTCGGATATCCTCAGCGCCTATGTCGGTGTCCGGCCGCTCTTCGGAAATCAAGCCGGCACCGAAGGCCAGGACGAGACGACCGCGCAGGTAGTGAAGCTTCAGAAAGTGAGCCGCGAGCATCATATCGATCACGGGCCCGGACGCTCGGTCGTCGTCGCTGGCGGCAAGTACACCACCTATCGAAAAATGGCGGAAGAGATTGTGGATTTTGCTGTGCGCTCCTGGAAGCAGGAACTCTCGGCGCTCCGGCTCGCGGGCAAACCGCAGGAACCGGCGCTGCCGAAGCATGGCTCTTCCTCGACCCGTGCGCCCCTGAATCCGCAGGCCACCACCCCGGCTCGGAAGTTAGCTGAGAAATACGCGAAAACTCGCGGAATCTTGGTGCCGCCGGAGCTTCTGGACCGTTACGGAGCGGAGGCTCTCAAGATCGTCGAGATCGCCGCCCAGCATTCAAGCCATGGGGCCGACGCGGCCGCGTCCGATCCGGAAGGATTCCCGCTACTCGAAGCGCAGCTTCGCCACGCGATCCGCGCGGGCATGGTTGTTCATCTGGAGGACTTCTACCTCTGCCGCGCGCCTCTGTTTTCTGCGCGCGGGGATCACGGCTTGCCGTGGGCTGAACGTCTGGCCGCGGTCTGGGCGGAAGAGAGCGGCATGGCTGCCTCCTCCGCACAAGCGGAGCTGGAACGGCTTCGGACGGAGATCTCGAGCCGCGAGGCTTGGAAGAGCCGCGTTTAAGAAATCTTCATAGCGCCTCAATAGGGCCTCCACTTGGGACCTTTATCCTGGATTTAATCAAACAGGAGAGGTTTCCCACCTATGACCATGAGACAAGCTTTGATCGCGGAAGACAATCCGGCCCAGCAGCTTTTGCTCCGCAAGCTAGTGAGCACGCTCGATCCCGAACTCAGGATCCAAGTAGTTGATTCTTATGACGGCGCGGTAGCGGCGCTGAGCGATTCCACTAGCCGGTTTGAATGGGTCCTGAGCGACCTCTTTCTGATCGGCGAGAAAACGGGCGTCGATCTTTATAAGTTCTGCAAGTCCGCGCATCCGGGCACGCAGGTGGCGCTGATCTCGGGCGCGCGTCCTTGCGAGCTGACTGAGCTTCTGGCCGACGTAGGAGGCGCGGAAAACCTGATCTCCAAGTCGCGGTCGGTGCCGGAACTCAGGGCTCTGCTTTCGACTTTTCTGGGTGCCGGATCGCCGGCCGCCGACCCCACTCCCGCCGCCCGCGAAGCTCTGATTCGCAACCTGCTTTTCACGCTGGTGCTCGGAGCCGGCCTACTGCTCACTCAGGAGCTCCATGATTCGCTGGTGGGCCAACACCCCGCCCAGATTTCTTCCGTCGGCGCATTCTCGCGCGCACCCCTGATTCAAGCTTTCCGTGATCCTGGCGTACAGGAAGCGGTCAGCTCCCTTCTGAAGGGTGGCCTCACGCCGCTCCTCCGCGGAAAGCCGGGAAATTCCGGAAGCTGAGCTGTTTTTAGGATTGCCTATCAGTTGCCCACTCAAGAAGATGGGGGCATGACGGCCGCAGAGCTCAAAAAGAGAATCCTGGATGGAATACCCTCGGAACTTCCCGCCTCTCGGGAGCTTGACCCGCGGGTAAGTCATGCGCCTCGCCGCAAGGATATCCTGAACCCGGAGGAGAAGAAGCTCGCAGTCCGAAACGCGCTTCGCTACTTCCGGCCCGAGCACCATCTCGTGCTTGCGCGCGAATTCGCCGACGAGCTCGCGCGCCACGGGCGCATCTACATGCACCGTTTCCGCCCCGAATACGAGATCAAAGCTTATCCGATCGACTGGTATCCGGCGCGCTCGCGTCAGGCTGCCGCGATCCAGCTGATGTTGATGAACAACCTCGATGCCGCGGTCGCGCAGCATCCCCATGAGTTGATTACTTACGGCGGTAACGGCGCCGTCTTTCAGAACTGGGCACAGTACCGTCTGACGATGCAGTATCTCGCGAACATGAGCGATGAGCAGACGCTTGCGCTTTACTCCGGGCACCCCATGGGGCTTTTTCCCTCGCATCTGGAAGCGCCACGGGTGGTGGTCACGAACGGCCTGATGATCCCGAATTACTCCAAGTCTGATGATTGGGAGCGCTTCAATGCGCTCGGGGTCACACAGTATGGGCAGATGACCGCGGGCTCTTTCATGTATATCGGCCCGCAGGGCATCGTGCACGGGACGGCGATCACAATTCTGAATGCAGGACGCCGGATCGCGCGTTCCGCCAACTCGGGCGACTCTTCGCTCGCGGGCAAGGTCTTCGTCTCAGCCGGCTTGGGCGGCATGTCGGGCGCGCAGGCGAAGGCGGCGGTCATCGCGGGCGCGATTGGGGTGATTGCGGAGGTGAACCCGCAGGCGGTGGCCAAGCGGCATGCCCAAGGCTGGGTCGACGAGATTTTCAATGACCTGGATGCGCTCATCGCCCGGCTGGCGAAAGCGCGCGCGGCCC
>JAYVOO010000584.1:0-3239 GCA_043757905.1 Oligoflexia bacterium | reverse complement strand
CCATCATATAGCTCACGCCCTGCTCTTCCTTGGGCTCAAGCCGGAGCCCGCCCAAGGTCGAGGCGTGTATGCCGAAGACATGCGACTGCCTGCGCTCGTAATGAACGACCTTGATGCCGGAAGGAAGCGTGAAGCTCTCAACTGGAAGCGAAGGGTCCATGCGCTTCTGGGTAGGAGGCTTCGCGGGCGGCTGCCCGAGCATCTTCTTCACGTTCGCCTCGAGCTCGGCTGTTTTATAGGAGGTGTCGCCTTTGGGCACGAGCACGATCACGTTCAAGCGCTTCGGATCGAGGTAGCGCAAAGCCACTTCCTTCAGCTTGTCGGAATCGACTGCGCGCAGATCTTCGAGGTACTTCTGGTCGAACTCGAGATCGTTCATGATGAACTTCAGGAAGCCCAGGCGGCCGGCGAGCCCGTCCGCACTCTGGGTCGCATAGAGCCTCTCGCTCTCGGCGTTCACGATCACTCTTTCGAGCTCCTCGGAAGTCGGGCCTTCGTCTGCAATGCGCTTGAACTCTTTCAGCATGCCTTCGGCGGCCAGATTGATCTTCTCGACCGAGTCGACTTCGGCCTGGAAATAAAGCATGCCCGGATCGCTCGGGACATAGAGTCCGCCCGAGACGTCGGTGACGATCGAGGACTTGTAGAAGAGCGCCTGGTAGAGCCGCGAGAGCTCACCCATGCCCAACACGCCGACGAGCAAGTCGAGCGCGGGGATGTCGGCATGCCTGAGCTCCGGCACACGGAAAGATAAGCTGATCGTCGGCGTCTTCACGTCGAACTTCATGATCTCGTATCCCGCGGCCGGCCGGAGCGCAGGTTCTTCGGGACGCGGGAAGGCCTTGCCTTCCTGCGGCTTCAGCACCTTCGCACCGAAATGCTTCTCGAGGAGCTTGAGGATCTCCTTCTTGCGGCTTCCGGTCTTGTCCTGCACCGGCCCGACGAGAACCAGGCCCATCTTGCCAGAAACGTAATTGCGCTTGTAGAAGCTCTCGAGCGCGCCGACTTTGGCGGCCTTGAGCCGCTTCACGTAACCGATGACGGGCTTGCCATAAGGATGCTTCTTGAACGTCGCCGTGAAGAGGCGCTGGAAAAGCTGCCGGCCCGGCGAGTCCTCGTTCTTGCGGAGCTCTTCCAAGATCACTTCGCGCTCACGCTCAAAGTCGCTCTTTAAGAACTTCTGAGGCTTCGCCATCGTGCCGAAGGCGTCGAGTACCTTCATCCAGTGCGGAACCGCGCACGTGACGTGGTAAACCGTTTGGTCAAAGGAGGTGTAGGCATTGATGTCGCCACCCATCGATTCGATCGCGGTGGCCATCTGGCCGGTCGAGGCCTTGCCGGTTTCTTTTGCGGCCGCATCCTTGAAGAGCATGTGCTCGAGAAAGTGCGCGAAGCCTGCCTCAGGCGGCGTCTCATCGGCGCTTCCGGTCTTCACCCACCAGTAGGTGGCCGCGACCGGCCCTTCATAATGCTGAAGAATGACCGGGATTCCGTTGGAGAGACGCAGCTGCTCGGGCCGAAAGAGTTTTGCCATTACCTTTGGTTATAAAGGAAAGTATGGGATTGCACAGAACAAATCCTTAAGGATTTCAAGACGGGCCGAATCAAGCTAGGATGAAGTGATGAACAAGAAGCTCCACGTCGGGAATCTGGCCACGGCGGCCGAAGAAAACCAACTCCAGGCGCTTTTCAGCGCGGCCGGACGGCGCGTAATCTCGGTCAAAATCCTCACGGATCCGAAGACCAAGCGCTCGCGCGGATACGCATTTGTCGAAATGGGATCTGAGGCCGACGCCGAAAGCGCTATGGATGATCTCCACGGTAAAGCGCTGATGGGTCGCACAATGACGGTGACCGAAGCGCGCGAGTCTCCCAATTCGACCCACTCGGATGACGATCCCGAAGATGCGCGCATCCGCGCGATCCGCCGGGCCGGGCGCGGCGAGTTCTGATAGCACGCTACTCACCCGACCAAGCCTTATGCGGTTGACCAACTGGTATTCAGCACTTGCGAAAAAATCCAAGGAAGTTGCTAGAATTAACGCATTGAGTTATATTGTCCGCTCGAAAGTGGGTGCCAGTTGGGCGCACGAAAACGCGGAAAAATACTCGCCCTGGCGCTCTGCTCGATGCTTTCCGGCCTTTCGGCCGCACCTTCAGCTCGGGCAATGCATTCTCCGCTGGGCGATCGCCCCGGACGGGTGCGGCCCGCGCGTTTCGTTCACCTCCGGCATACCGATCCTCAGTTGAGCCGCCTTGCCCACGACATTTCCGAAGCTCGCGAACTAGTGAGCACGAGCGATGCGGAAAGCGCTTCAAAAAAGCAGCTTCTTCGCCAGCTCCGACTGGAACATCGCGAGCTGGAGGACCAATCGCTCTGGAGCCTTCAGTCGAAAAGCTCGTTCTTCGATCTACTACATGCGCAGCATTCTCGAGAGAGAGACAAGCTTGAGCACCACGGCGATAGAAAATCTCGCCAAGAAAGCCTCGAATTGCTGACTGAGCAAGAGCGCAAGATTACCGAGGACACGCGTGGCCTGAATTGGAGCGATTTGTTGAAGGAGCACAACCTGCTGGGTCGAGCCCTCGAGGCCGAGGTGGCCAGACTAGCGGACTTCGTCACGCATGGAGAACTCGTCGGCTTCGAGAAGAATTGGTCCCGAGACCGTCGGAGCGGCAAACTGACGGGCCGGATCGGAGCAGCTCCGGAAAAGAGCCGGAGAACACTTGGCGAATGGGATGTCGAAACCACCCGCGTCCTCATCGAGGTGACCGCGAGCGTTCACGGCAAGACCGAGCAGCTCGAACGCGCTTATCTGTCCGAGAAGACCAATCGAAGCCTCAAGCCCGTCTTAGCGTTCATGCCGATGGTGCAAAACAGCGAGATGTTTCGCGCCATCGAGAGGATCCAATCGCTCGATCAGCCGATACTGCTGGTCAGGAGTCCAGGCCAACTGATCCGGGCATTGCGGGAATCCGTCGACATTGCCGCCACGTCCGTTCCCGCGAGCTTTCCTTGGCAGGACTTCCCCCTGCTCTGGCAGCTCGAGCAGCGCTCTCGCCCGAGCCCCTGAATCCTGCGCTCAAAAGCACTTCAGAGTCAGCTCAGACATTCGAGAACGAACTGAGAACAGTGGGGCTGCAAACTTCGCAACTCTTGTCCTGCTGGCTCAAAAAAGCTAGGGTGCGCCCTGCATGGCTTTACCTGGATCCATCCCCTCGCTCTACGTCCACTTCCC
>JAYVOO010000583.1:0-3249 GCA_043757905.1 Oligoflexia bacterium | reverse complement strand
ACGGGGGCTTTAACACCCAACGCCATAAGGAAGCCAGGGAATTAGCCTCAGCTAGCGGACGCGGACTGCTGCTTGATAAAGAGGATGCGGTGGCAGCTTGGGCAGGACTGGAGCGAGAGGCCCTTCTGGATCTCGTTATAATGCTGGGGCGGCACCATCATATTGCAAGCCTGGCAACGGCCCGCGATGGCAGGAGCCATTCCGACGCCCGCCCGCGCGCCACGCACACGATCATAAAGGGTCAGGGTCTTGGGCTCGATCTGCTGGGTGTAACCTTTGCGCTCGGTATCGAGGCGGGCCAGCTCGCCTTCCAGGTCGGCGTTCTGGTTCTTGAGGGTCGAGGCCTGGGCGTCGCGCTCGGACTTCAGCGTTTCGAGCTGGCCATTGATGGTCGCGAGATCCTTGTTGGCGTTCTCGATGTCCGAGACGGTCTTCTTCCCCTGCTCGCCGAGGGTCGTGTTGAGCTTGCGAAGCTGCTCGATCTCCTTCGAGGCGGCCTGAAACTCAGTGGTGTTCTGCACGCCTTCGAGGCGGCCTTCGGAACGGCCAAGACGATCCTTGTTTAAATCGAGCGCGGCCTGGGTCTGGCGCTGCACCTTCTCCAGCTCACCGATGGCATGGGTCTTCAGCTGCGCGGTGTGCTTCACTTTGTTCAGCTGGTCATCGAGCGTCTTGAGCGCCGCGGGAATTCCAGTCCTGTCCTTCTTGACCCGATCGATCTTCAAATCAAGCTCCTGAAGCGACTCCAGGGCTTTCATCTGCTCGGCAACGGAAGGGAATTGGCTGGATGGCATCGGGTATCGGCTCCTAGATTATATTCTGCGTGGGTTCGTCCAGTATGATTGATTTCAGCCCACACTGCGAGAGCCATCCGGAAAGGGTCGAAAGAAAAAACCTTTCGCTCTCTCGATGACCCAGCTCCAGGACCGCCATACCTTGGCGGGATGCTCCTAGAGCGGTGTGATAGCCTGCTTCGCCGGTGATGAAGAGCTCACACCCGACGGAAGCAGCCGAGCCCACGAAGCTCGCGCCCTTTCCCGCAGCAAACGCGATGCGTTTGATCCGTGAAGCGGCGGAGCGTTTCTTTCTGACTCCCGAAGAATCGCTCTCGGTCAGCAAAAATCTTTCGATACGAAATATTCTTTTAACATCTTTGAGCACTTCTGAAAAGAGCCTGGGTTTCGCAAATTCGCCCCAGAAGCCGTAGCCAAGCCCCGAAACTAGGCCGTGAGCCGGCGGCCTTTGCAGTACTGGATAGAGATCGTAGGCGATCTCCTCATAGGGATGCGCCTGGCGAAGCGCCGCGAGCACCTGGCCGGTGAGCCCCGTCGGGAGGATTGTCTCCAGCCGAAGCTCGCGTACCCGCTCGAGCTTGCCGGGGGAGCCAAGAAACGGGCGCGAATTCTCGTCGCCGCGGAAGCTGCCTTCGCCCTCGCCCACGAAGACGCATCGGTCATATTTGCCGATCTGCCCCGCGCCGGCCGCACAAACCGCTTCCCTCACCTTTTCGGCGTGCTCCCGCGGAACGAAGACGACCAGCTTGGTCAGCGCCTGAACCTCATCGCCGTGAAGCCGCCCCAGCGCGGTCACACCGAGCGCCGCACTCAGGTCACGCACTACCTCCAAGCTGCACCGATCGAAATTCGTGTGCGTGCTGTAAACTGCGATGCCTTCTTGGACCGCTCGGTAGATGAGCGAAGAGGCCCCCCCGCCGTCCACCCGGATCCTACCCAGGCCCTTGCCCTTGGGAAAGATGCAGGGATGGTGGTTCACGATCAGGCGGATTTTCTTCTTGAGCGCGGTCTCGAGCGCCGCTTCGGTCAGGTCGATCGAGATGACAGCCCCTTCCGTGCGTGCCTCGGGATCGCCGACGAGCAGGCCCACATTGTCCCAGGTCTCGGCAGTGGAAGAGGGAGCGCGCGCTTCGAGTGCGGCGACGATCTCCCGAACTTTCATTTCCGCTCGACCTTCAGGCCCGCTTGCGTCCAGGCCTGATAACCTCCGCTGACATTGATCACCTCGGGGAAACCCAGGTAAACCAGGGTTTTTCCGGCAGACTGCGCGCGCCGGCCGCCGAGGCACGAGAGATAGACGCGCTTAAAAGCCTTGAGTTCGTCCAGGTGAAACGGCAGCTCGGCGAGTGGTACGTTCCGAACTCCGGGGATATGACCGGCATCGTACTCCTCGGGCTCGCGGACATCGACGAATGCGTGGTCGGCGGAATGCTCCTGGATTTTATTAGCGTACTTCTCGACTCCGATGCTGGCGAGCCCGGACCCGTCGCCGCGCTCGGCCCGCGAGCGCTCATGCGCGAGCGTGGAGAAGTTCACGCCGCGCGCGTCTTCAGACGGCAGGAGCACGGACGAATCGGGAAGGCGGGCGATCGCGGGAAGAAGCACCAGCTGCTCCCAAGGCGCGAAGCCAGTGAAAAGGAGCTCCCCCGCTTCAGCGCAGACGCCACTCGGTCCGGCCTGGAAAGGAGTCGAAAAGAGACGGACCTGAACCGAGCCGATCTCGACGGGATCCGGGCCGGGGCGGACGAGCAGGCACCGATGTTCTTCGCAGACGCGCGCGGCCGCGGAGCCCGGACCCGCCATCTGGGTCGTATCCAGAACGGCGAAGAGCTTAAGGCTGTGCTCTATCAAGTAAGAGCGACAATCGTCGAGCATCGCCAACTGAGGGTCGACCAGCAACACCAGCTTCCGGGCGCGATCGTAGATCAGGGACGAAAGGAGGTCGTCCTGCCTGAACTGTTTCAGCCCGAAAGTTCGGTTCATAACGATCGTTATAGGAAAACCAGCGCAGGCAGGCGAGCGAAAAGAACCGGCGCGAGGCATTATCCTTCGTCTCGCGCCGGTTGAACCGCACCCTTTGCCGCCGTCAGGTCAGGAGGGGCTACGCCTGCTCGGATTCGTTCTCGCGCACCCATGCCTCCGACAGTGCAGTTCTTCTGAACTCGATCAACACTCCTGAACTATATCCCCGAAGCCTGCAATCTCTCGGCCATGCTGACTTGTTTTGACCCCTTCCAGATGAGTGTTGAATCGCCGAACTCATGCGAAAGAAAGCCGCCGACTTTACACATGCGCACGGCATCTTTCAAAAGTTCGATGTCCGCGAACGCGCCCAGCAACTGGAAGTGGGATTCACCGAGCTCATGCACTCCCGAGAGGATTCCGTCGACCACGCGAAGCTTGAAATGCGGATCAATCTTGAGCGAGGTCGTGCCACGACCAGGAGCCACTCGCC
>JAYVOO010000582.1:0-12245 GCA_043757905.1 Oligoflexia bacterium | reverse complement strand
TTCGATCTATTGGCCGGAAGATACAGTAAGGGAGAGCCAAATCTCGACTTATTTCTCAAGGGGCACGCTGGAACCCCCGAGCGGGTCGACAGAGCCAGTCGCCCCTCCGTACAACTGTCCCGCCCTGCCCTTACGATTGCCGTGTCGCCACAGCCATCCGTTCTCCGCGCGCTTGCATCTGTGCCGGGTTTTCGTGGCCGAGGGCTACTTGCACGGTTTCTATTTGTCCTTCCCACCTCAACACTTGGCTATCGAACGGGGGTCACCGATGCGATGGATCCATCCGTACGCGAGAGTTATGGCCGCGTGGTTCAGTCCATTCTTAAGCAAGGGTACGAAGAGGGAACCTACAATCTTCGGCCTCCGAGGATATTCCGTCTCTCTCCAGAAGCCTATGCCTACTGGCTTACATTTAGTCAGACGCTAGAACTTCGCATGCGCGAAGGGTCCGACTTGCACTCTATATGCGATTGGGCATCAAAACTTCCGGGAGCCGCCGCAAGAATTGCAACGAACTTTCACATTGTGGACGGAGTGTACCGCGCGAGCCTGGAGGATGAAATTCAGGCATCGATCATGGAAAAAGCCCTGGACTTGGCCGAGTTGTTGATTGAGCACGCGAAGGCCTCGTTCGGACTCATGAGCGCCGATCCAGAGCTAGAGGGAGCCCGCGCAATCCTTCGATGGATTAAGCGGAAGCAGTCCACCCAATTTTCGCAGCGCGACTGTCACCACGCCCTTCAAGGCCGCTTTAAGCGGGTCAGCGAGCTACTACCGGCGTTACAAATCCTGATTGAAAGACATTTCATCCGCGATGCGCCTAGCCCTCATGGTCCAAATCGCCCGATTGGACGCCTGCTACAAGTCAACCCTGATGCGCTGGAACCAGTACACAACCAACCGGTGACTTCTGTACCTTCTGTATTTGAAACGAGGGTGTCAGGCATAGGGGGACTCTAAGATGAGTTGGCGTGATGCACTACCCCCGGAGGGGCGACCCCACCCAAAACCAATACAGAAGGTACATAAGGGCGAGTCAGTCGATACCTCTGACGCGCAGGCATGCGATGCTTTGAGCAAGGGCCGGACTATGCCGGTTTGGTCTCGTGTCTTAGGGGAGTGGATCTATTGGGTCCGCGACGAACAATCCAAGGAACTTCTGGCCAAGAGGTTTCCCGAGGCTGTAGCGTACTCCCTTGCGGAGCTTCGCACCCTTGTTCAGTCCCACCCCTCTCATGACCAACTTCGGGCAATCCACGAATTAAAGAAAGCGTTCGGTGGAACCCTTACTCCAAAAGCAGATTCGGATCGGATGCCACCAGAGAATTGCTAGCCTTAACGCGCCCCAAGTGCCGTCGTCTATGTGGGAATGGCCACGGCTATACTGCCGTCGGTTTGCTGAGACGGAACATGAGAACGAAACTGGCCAACTGACAGTTGCTAAGGGTGACTGCTCAAGGCTAGTTTTTATTTCGTTCCGGCTGCATTTATAACGCAGAAGAGATGAATAAATAGGCCAGGTACGATGAAGCAAGAATATCCGAGCAACGTAAAGAGAAACCACAGGACGCCTTGTCCAGCTTTCCCTTTGTAGAGCTGTCCCGCCCCTGGAATAAAGAAACTCATAAGACCTGCGAGCCCGTTACTGGAAGGCGCAATCCCTCCAGGCTGAGCGGTGCTTCCATTCGGAGTTTGTCCAGTAGGTGTATAGGTGATCCCTGAAGTTGGATCGACATTCGAACTATTCAGGCCAAGCGATTCTATACCGGAATCAGAAACCCCAAATTGCCTTAAAGTCTCCCTCCGATCTATATCACCTTTAGGTTTCTGAACCGAGTCGTCAGAAATAAACTCCCCGCAGTGCTTGCACTTCTTTGCCGCCAAAAGAATCTCTTCCGCGCAGAAGTGACAATTCTTATGTTCGGGACTATTTTGTCCGGGATCAGAAGTCACACGGGACCTCTTTACCAACATTGAGGCAATGTTTATCGAAAATCTTGCCGTCCAGAATTTGAATGATAAATGATTCGAATTTAAATTCGTCAGGTAGCTTTAGATCTTCAGCAGAGGTCCTCGGTGTGTGTTTTAGATCGTTAAAGACATCGAAACTCTTCAAGGGGGGAAAGCTCAGCGTACGTGCTACACGAAGAAAGTCTTCAACCATATCTACAGCAACTACATTTTTAGGACAATAAACGACAAAAGATCCGAGGTCTCTGAAGATATAGTTACATCTAGTCTTTGGGTTCTTAATCAAGGTTTGATGTCCAAGCTGAATGTCATTTCTCGCTGCCCCTTCGGCCACCGCGACCTGATCGGGGAGGTGTAGGTGGATAATCAAGGCTAACAAAACAACTCCGTAACCTAAAAACAGGCGCAGGTTAAGTTTCATTCAGTTCGATCCTTTGCCTTGGCATCCGCGATCGTTTGCCATTGCATGTTGCTCGGGTCATCCTTACCGCCTCGTTTTAGTGGAGTGATGTGATCTATGATGTAGCCTGGCCGTCCGTGAGGGAATCCCGTCATCCTCATGAACGCCTTCCGTGCAGCTGGACTGCGCTTAATTTTTCCATGTTTATCGCGGCCACATGTTGTGCAGTAGTTCTTGGCGTGTCGCAACCCGGGGTGCATACCGTGTGCGTGATGTACGTTGCTTCGTGCCATAGACTGCTGAGATGCGAAGAGTGCGATGGCTAGAAACACGGGAGTTATTTTCATTTTAAGGTGCCGCCAATCCGATTGGCGCAAATGCCGAGAGGTCAGAGATAGTGGGCGTCTGCTGCAGGATTACTGAAAATCCAGTTTGCATCGTGACGTTTGCGCTGACGCATCCACCGCCAGACGGATGATTTTGTCTCGAATGAGCCGTTACGGTTGTAGGGTTCATTCCGGTAACTTTATAGAAGCTTCCGTTTCCAGCTGCGACCACTCTGTTTTTGATCATCAGAGGCTGCGTTGTGTTGATAAGCGGAAAATAGGCGCTACTGCCGCTGCAGTCACTTGACGAAAAGTAAACCTGTTCCGTGATTTGAAATGCGCCAGTCAACATATCGACATGGACGATTGAGCCATCAAGCAGCATCACCATTCCATAATTATTCACACCAACGGTATAGCCAGGAAAGCCAAGGAAGTAGCCGACCGTAGTTCCGGAGCCGTCGACAATTTTCGAGTTACTGCCCGGGACATTATGAGTGTCGTTAGTTGGACTGGCGCTCGCCCCAGGAAGTCCGCTTGAACTATCCGAGGAGCCGCACGCGACCAATAAAATCACCGATATTAGAGTTGAAAGTTGTCTCATCGCTTCACCCGACGGAGCCGAACTTCAAACAGACCGCCGACCCAGTGATCCCCTATGAGACCGCCCAGATCGGTCGTAGGGGGGGCGTCTACGTCGCCATTACCAAAGCACAGATGGTCCAAACTAACTTCTAAAGCGTCGGCAACTTTCTTGAGGTGATCCACCCGCCTCGGTGCCGTACCACCTAGCCAATCGGAGATGGACTGCTTTGGTACTCCAGCTTGTCGAGCAAGCGCAGAGGCGGTGAGTCCGCGTGCCTTCAGATAATGGCGAAGTTGATTCTTGAAGTTCATTCTACTGGCCCTTCGGATGCCTGGGGCTGTTGGCTTTAGGGGGCGTCCGCCGTGGGCACTGAAAGTCGTTATTGCCGGACGATTCGTAGTCTACGGACGACAGCGCGGAAGGCTTTACAGATGTTCCGGAAACGAACGGTTTCGAGCCGGGGGATTCAAGCATCTCCGGTGCCCGTTTTCTTGGCGTTTTTGATGGGCCCGTCTGCAGACGTTTTCGGGACAGCGGTCACCGCGCGGTAAACCGCCCCACGCGAGCAGCCCAGCGCCACCTGAATCGCCCTGTAAGTCAGTCCATCGGCTCGCAGGGCCAGGATACGCTCGTCGTCCCTGGTCTTCGGCCTGCCAAGGGTTCGCCCCTGCGCCCTGGCATAGGCAAGTCCAGCCCGCGTCCGTTCCTGCAGGAGACTTCGCTCGAATTCTGCCAAGCAGCCAAGGATTTGGGCAAAGAGGCGACCCCCTGGGGTGGAGTAATCAACGGCGTCCGCAGTTGCGCAGAAAACCACTCCAAGGGCCTGCCACTCCTCAAGCGTCCGAACGAGATGCCTCAGGGAGCGGAATAGCCGATCGAGCTTCACGACAGCCACCGCGTCTACCTCTCGACGGGCGACAAGTAGGAAGAGTCGTTTCAGTCCTGGTCGATCGTCCGTACTGCCGCTGTATCCATGATCTACGATCTCCTGGACCACGGTCCATCCCCGAGCAGAGCAATAGCGCCGAAGCTCGTCTCGCTGGACCAGTGGGTTTTGTCCCTTGTCCGAGGTGCTGACTCTTGAGTAGGTAACCACCTGCATAACACGATCTTAATGCATTGCATTACATAATAGCAAGTGGAACTTGCAATACATTAGGTATGCTAATATATTTAGATATATGGCCCTGTTGGACTTTCCACCAAAAGAACTGAAGAACCACGCTCTTACCGTACGCCTCCGGAAAGGAACAATCGACAAGCTCAGATCCATTGCCGAGCGCCACGAAGTCAGCCAAGCCGATGTAGTTGAGCGACTGATCACTGCGGCGTTTGAAGAGATGGGCCCAGAGCCTAAGACCTCTCGTAAACAGCCGAGGCGGCGATAGTGTCTACATAGGGAAGAACATGAGCCAAAACGAGTCAAAACCGGCTAAAGCGATTAAACAGCCTGACGAGATAGATCAAAAGCTCGTCTGGGTTCTCATTCAAAATCCGGGGGCCACCGACCAAGAGGTGGCAAACACTCTCAGTTTATCTCGACGAACAGTCAGTCGAAGGAGAAACTCCAACATCGTTCAGAACCTACTTGCCGAGCGGCTGAGCCTCCCGATGAACGAAATGCGAAGGCTGGCGGTGAAGAGCTTGAGCCGACTCGAAGATCTCATCGCAGATAACGACCCTCGAATTGCTCTAGCTGCAGCCGCCACGATAGCAAAACTTGTAGCCTGGACGCTAGCTAAGCAAGATCAACTCGAAGCGGACGCTCGGGATGAAATAGTTTATGTTTCTCAATGGGGCAGCTTGAACGAGAGCGGTTAACTTTTGTACGCGAGCTTTGGCGCGCACTGAGGTTCAGGCGAGTAGCCCCTTGGTCCAGCGTCGAAGATCACCGCAAAGCAAGTAAAGGGTCCGACGTAGACATAAACCAGATTGAATTTATGTGGAACTTCGTTCTCCGGTTCCGCCTAAAGTAGACTGAGGATCTTTTTGACTGTTTTTTCTTCAATCCCAAAAGCTAATTCGAGCACCGTCTTGAGCGTATCCACGTCTAGGTATTCCGATCGCCAGAGTGGAATCCCAAACGCCATGCTCTTCGTACGCTTGATTCGACTTTGCATCTGTCTAATCTGGATCCCGAGCAGCTTTCCAATCATCGTTTGTGCGGCAAGAGCCGACCCAAGATTCGTCTCTTTGAATCCCGTGCGCGCCTGCGCATGCTCCCTCCCCATGATTTCGTCCCTAGTCAGCGCTAGCTCCGACAGCTGCTGTTCGGATGGCCAGACCGGCAAACCGGGAACCCGACAGTCCGTGGCTATGTCGCCAAGCTGAAGCGCAATCTCTCCTCTTGATTGCGCAAAGGTTAGTTCGTTCGCCACTACCTTCTTGTAAATTTTCGTCAGTTCCTTGATGAGTAACCTCGCCAGCATCTCTCGGGTATCGCCCTGAAAGGAGAGGTTTAACTTCTGAACTTCTTCCATCAGGCCCAAAAAGGCCCGCCCAAGCTCCTGCCCGCCAGGCCAATCGGGCGCTTTTGGCCCTTGCGGAAGTGCGTAAAGTGCAGCGGCCGAAGCAATTGCACACCGCATTGCTTCAGCGATCTTCTCTCTGTTTAGCTGCGGCAGATGCTCTTTCTTTCGGGCCATTCTCGGGCCACAGGATAGGCCAAATTGGCAAGATCGGCAAGGTTGACAAGCTAACGCGCTGGTGTAAGTAAGCGATCAGAAAGGATCGCAAGCTAGACAAGAATAGCCGAGCGGACTCTTAATCACCGGGTCGGAGGTTCGATCCCTCCGCGATCCACCAAAATTCAGAATAAAAAAGCCCCTGCGCGAAAGCGAAGGGGCTTTTTTGTTTCTGATTTTTGGTGGATTACTCATCTTGAGCACGAATACTCTCAAGCCGCGCGGCGCCTTCGAGTCGTTGGTGCTCCAAGAGATAGCGCTGCACGCCTTCGGAAATCAGGGCGTCTGGAGTCGAGGCCGATCCATCCTCGCGCGGAATGAGCAACTCCCCCATTTGATCTCTCCACTGGACGCGACGGCCGTCCGAATCAATCCATGCGCCCTGGATCTCGCGGGCTGACCCATAGGTCGCGGTAAAACTCTCAGAACCTTTCAAAAATGCATTACTCAATAGCTCTTGGTGGCTAGAATCCCCGAAGCTAGACAAACTGTGCCAGTTTGCCACAGCTTCACTCATAGGTGCGCCCACCAAACTGCGAGACGCAGCACGGGCGCGGAGCTGGTCAATATGTTCGTATAGATCGTGGTAAGAAGTCACCTCGCCCGATTGAGTCTTTTCACTCAATCCGAAAGCCTTCAACAGCGCGATCGGCGCCGCAGCCTGATAGGACTCGCCTTCCACTGAATCGGAAATCCGAGTCTGGATTTGTTCAAGCAGCGAGTCGTAGCCCAAGTAGGCGGCATCATCCCAAGGCGCGCGCTTCAGAAGTTCCGCTTGCCCGGCAATCATCTGCTCAAGCGCGGTGCTTGCGGCGTCGCTCAGCGGTGAGGGGCTATCCGCTAGATCAAATACGATATCCGCGGCACCGTAAGACTCATTTCTACTGGGTGTTATGGTGAAGCCCACGTCAAATGCGGCCTCCAGATTTTTAGTTTCGGTTTTGATTGGCTTCCAAATGCGATTCGCATGCGCAAAGGTAATTCTTCCCAAGGTTCCAATTGCCTCGATATCGGTAGCTTCTAGAACGAGGCCAGCTGCGAGCTTCTCCGCGATTTCTAGCGTTAAAGCTTCGACCGCAAGAAGGTCTTCCTGAGTCAGAATTTTCTTTTTCTTGAGTCGTTCGAGCAAGTCCTGAAGCCTGCTTGCGTAAACCTCATGAAGCGCGAACCGGGCTTGGGATTTTTTGGCGTCGTACTGGCGTTCCAGAGCGGTCTTTCGGACGTCTGATATCGCTGGCTTGCTCTCCGTCCGCTCTCCCGCCGAGGGATGGAAATTTCTGTGAAGCCCGGAAACCCCGAGCGTCAATACGGTCGCTGCGACGACACCCCTTCGGATGTTTCTATTTTTTGCGGTAGTTGCATTGCTGGACGAGGCCAAACCGGCGGTGAGCAAGAGGGCGACAAAAACAGGTAGATAGGCGTGCTTCATGGCAGGCCGCTCAAAGCAATCGGTGTTCCTGCAGAATTTTTCTTCAGGGCGGTTATGGCGAGAGAGAGGCCATCGACATGTCCAATCATTGGACAGTTTATAATAAGCTAGGCGTTTATCGGGCCGCGGGCACCAGGGCAAGATTTCCAACGGAGAGTTCGGCGGCGATGCCCAACGCTGCGCGCGCAATCTGAAGAACTCAAAAAAAAACGGGCACGCCCCAATTGCGCCCGTTTTCTTCTCGATGAACTGTAGAGATGGAATGATTACGGAGTGAAGTCGATGTCGTGCCAGACGCCGCCGATCGAGTCGCCCTTGTCGTCGCCTTCAATACGGTCCAGGTAGTACGTGTAAAGCGGGCTGCCGTTCAACGTCAGCTGAAGAAGCCCGTTCGTGCGCGTGATCGTGCCGTAGGGCGCAGCGAGAGTCAGTGCTACAGCTTCGTCGATCAGAAACGGAGGCCATTGCTCGGCCGTCTTTCCGTAGGCCGCCGACTTCGTCGCGGTGTCCAGGTCGAACGTGTAGAGCGTCTGGCCGAACTGGTTGCCGACGTACGAGTGGGTCTCGGTGCCTTCGACGACTTTCACTTCCCGGGTGAGGCCCGCGGCCTGCGCCGTGCCACCAAGGGCGAGGGAGACTAGAGCGAAACTACAAACTTTCTTAAAATTGATCATTGGATTTAAATCCTCCTGGGATGGCTTGTAACGCCTTAAATCAAGTCTAACCAGGCATGGATTAGAATAGTTAGTAGTCCAAACAGTCATGTGTTAAACAATTCCTGATGAAAGTCATCGACCACGACCTCGAGCTATTCCTTGCGATGGCCAAGGCGCTCAATATCTCGAGAGCCTCGGATCAGCTCGGCATCCAGCAATCTGGCCTCTCAAAGGCGCTGAAACGGCTGGAGGCCCGCCTCGAGCAGCGGCTCTTCATCCGGAAGAAGTCCGGACTGGAGCTCACGCCGTTCGGGGCCTCGCTTAAGGACGCGGTCGGTTCGCTCCAGGACCACTGGGAGCACCATCTGAGGGAGAAGGTGTCAGGCGATCCCGGCCTTCAAGGACTCTTTCGAGTCGGGGCCCATGCTTCAATCGCAATTAGCGTGATTCCACGGTTCCTAGGAACGATGCTAGGGGATTTTCCAGGGCTGGAACTTGAGCTTACCTTTGCGCGCTCTCCCGAGATCAATCGGCAGGTGCTCAATCACGAGCTCGACCTGGGCTTCGTCATGAACCCGGTGATGTTCCCGGACCTCGTCGTTCGTCCGATCACCCGCGAGCACGTTTACTACTGGCACTCCAAAAACTTCCCCGCCACCCGCGTGGACGGGGACGCCCGACAAGTCGTCCTTTATAACCCTGAGATGCTGAACCTCGACCGCGTGCTTAGCCGGGCCAAGCCTGCCCGACTGATCGCAGTGCCCAGTTACGAGGTACTCGCTTCAACCCTCCAGGTCACGCCGTGTCTCGGGATCCTCCCTGAGATCGTGGCTCGCAGATACAAGGACCTGGCGCCCCAGGGTAGACCTTTCTATCCGGGCCAGCTTTGCTTGGTCTATCGAAAGGACCGCTTCACGAGCCGCGCGCGGCGCGCTCTGATCACGCAAGTGATCGAGGCCCTCAGAATTTCTTAGAGGCGCTGAAAAGCGACTTCCGCCAATAATTTGCCGGGCAACCTGACGCGTAGCTTCGAAAGCAGAACGAACATCCCCCCGAGCTTTCGATCAAGAAAAACGATTTCTGGCGGCGGCGCGCGGAAGCCCGAGGTAAAGCCGAACTTCGCGCCGAGGGCAGCCACCCGCCGGGGAAGGTCGCTTTCCGCCCAGTCGTAAGGTTCTTCACCTGAATCAAAAAACGGCTCGGTGATGAGGAAGACCAGCTCGCTATAAGCGCGGCGCATCTCGAGAGAGTCCTCCGGCCGGAGAAAGCCCATCGCAAGTCCCGAGCGCTCGACTCGCGCCGCATCCCGAGTGAGTGCGGCCAGGACCATTTCGCGGTAGGGCACGAGAAAGCGAGCGTCCAGCGAGCGCACGGCCCCAAAGTCGAAGAGCACCAGCTGGTCGGGCGCGTCCCCCACTCCGAGCCTGGCCCGGTAGTTCCCGAAATGCGGGTCGGTCTGGACTTTTCCGAACTCGAAGATCTCACGCATATAGAGGTCGAGAGCAGCCTTGCCCAAAGCGTTTCTCCGATCCTGCGAAAGCGCGGCGACTGACGGGCAGTCGACGGGCACTCCCTCCTCGAACGAGGTCGCCAACACATGGGGCGACGAGAACTCGGCAAAAGTCGCGGGTACTACGAAACGCGCATCGGTCGCCATGGCGACCTTGAACTTGTCGGTCATGAGCCGCTCTTGGATGTAGTCAGTTTCCTGACGGAGCATCGTCTTCACTTCGTCGAAGAGCGTGTCGAGCTTCGGTCCGCGCGGGATCAGCTTGGCCGTCGCGAAGAGCGAGCGCAGTGCCTTGAGATCGCCTTCGATAGCCTTCTCCACTCCGGGGTACTGGACTTTGAGCGCGAGCTTCGCGCCGGTCGCGAGGACCCGCGCGCGATGCACCTGCCCGAGCGACGCCGACGCGAGCGGCTCTCGGTTGATCTCGAGGAGCGCTAGTTTTTCGGCGCCGAGCTCTTTCAGCAGCACGCGTTCGATCGCGGCCCAGGCGAGCGGCGGAGACTGGCTTTGAAGCGTCTTCAGGAACGCGTTCGCCTCGGGCGGCAGAAAATGCTCGCCGTACATCGACAGCATCTGCCCGACTTTCATCAGGCTCCCTTTCAACTCGCCCAGCTCTTGGGAGAGCCGCTCCATCTGAGACATAAGTAGCTGCTTGAGGCGCTCGGGCTTGCTTTCCTCGGATGCGAAGATTCCACCGACAGCATGGGTCGCGGCCTTCGCGCCGACCGAGAGCGAAAGTTTCGCCAATGAGAAGCCGCGGGATAGGACCCCGGATTTGATCTTGGAGAGCGGTTTCTGATCGCGTGACATGACGGCCCCACAGTACCGGCGCCCAGTGCAGGTGGCCACACAGGAAACTACCGACGTGTTGATTAAACTTTTTAAGTTGATCAAGCTGAGCCAAAGATTTCGGCAACTTACTGTCGCTGGATATTAGTTGACCGATAAACTTTACTTTGATATTAACGCATCGTGTCAATCATTTGGAGTCGGTCCCCTGCCTGACTCATTCGGAGAAAAAGCGATGCTTAAGAAAAATTTTGGAATGATCTTGATCCTGAGCGCGATGGCCGCGGCCAGCGCGAACGCAGCCGTCGAGGTTTCCCGGAAGGATGCTCTGAAGTCCGCCTTCCCTGCGAGCGGCAAGCTTCGTCATACTTCCGAGCACCGCCGGGCGATCGAGACCAAGATCAAGAATGGCGCGAAAAGAGCGAGCGAGCTCCTTGGCACGACGAACAACAAGACGACCGCTTTCCTCAAGGACAAGATTCTTGTCCCCGTGACCGCGAAGCTCGAGCAGGCCGCGATCACGACGAATGCATATGCTCACAATCCGAAGTTCAGCCTCCCGACTTTTGGCCTCGAGCATCTCTTCCAGAAGAGCATCTTCAACAAGGCCGCGAATCCTTCCGCTCAGTCCACGACCGTCACCATTGCGGAAGACCTCCGTACCGGCCCGAAAGCGATTTCCACCAACGGTCGCAAGTACTTTGGCCCCCAAATTAAAGCGATCCAGAGCGAGTACAACGTGGGCGCTCCGACCGAGTTCAAGTTCGTAAGCGTCCAGATCGGCGAATCCAACTTCAAGGAAGAGGTCGTTCAGGCCACATTTCAACGTCGCACTCAAGTCGAGGGCAGCCCTGCCCAAACCGAAGAAGTCTCCTTCCTGATCATGGCGAACTCGCAGGCCAAGGACATCTCCGCCCTGGCGAAGAAAGCCGGCAAGCTCTCGAAGTATTCTTTCGCCGCCACGACCGAGCTCAATGCGAACGTGAAAGTCGAAGCGACGGAAGCTGCCGCTCCGGCAGCCCCTGCCTCCGTAAACGACGGTAACGCCCTCGCCGACGCGCCGGCTCCCGCGGTCGATGCCCCGGCCCCGGCTCCGGTCGCCAAGCTCACGATTAGCCAGAAGATCACCGCGCGCTGGGAAAAGTTGACCTCCCCTTTCCGCAACCTCGCTCAGAAAGCCTCAAATTTCTGGGCCGGCACCGTCAAGCGCTACAACACAGCGAAGGCCGCGATCGGCAGCTTCATCGACGTGAACTACCAACGCGCCGCTCGCCTGCTCACCAAGATCACGTTGCGCTCCAAGAAGGCGGAAGTGGCCAAGGCTGAAGGCGACGCGACGACCACGCCTCCTGCCGTGACGACTCATGATGAAACCGGCTCGGCAACTGTTGCCGCCGCTCCTGCGGCCGACGCCCCGGCTGTCGAAGCTCCGAAGGAAGTCGCTCCCGCGGCTCCGGCTGCGCTCGAAGCCCCGAAGGGCGTCGTCATGAAGGACGCGTCCGGCGCCTCCGTGCCGAATCTCGAGTACATCGAAACCAACTTCAAGAACGCCCGTTACGAAGCTCAGGTCATGGCCGGGTTATCCGACGCCGAGCTCGCGCAGGCATTTAAAGTCGTCAAGATCGGCAACCAGCCAGGCAAAGAAAAGGAATTCGTGTTCATCAAGGTCCAAGACGGTACCGGTACCAACCGCTACTTCGTTTTCGGCGACGCGGAAACGACTTTCACGACCGACTTCAAGTCGCTCAACTCGGGAGCCAAGGAGCCGGCCGGCTTCCTAGACGAAATGAATACCTCTCCCCTGACGTGGGCCAAGTCCGGAAAGTTCTCGAAGCTCCTGAACAAGCTTTCGGCTAAGTAAGATCTCTAGGGTCCTTGCCGTGTTGCGGCAAGG
>JAYVOO010000581.1:0-3279 GCA_043757905.1 Oligoflexia bacterium | reverse complement strand
CGCGCGCGATTCGCGAACCACCCGGCTATGCAGGCTCAGGTCGCCGGAGAGCAGAAATTCGAAGAAGAGTTTCGTCCACGAGCGGTGCGCATACAGGTTGTCGTAGAATTCGGGCGCCATCGCCTTGAGCTTCGGAAGGTTCCGCCATGGAACCATCATCAGGTCGTGGTGCTCGTTATGAAAGCCGACGTTGAAAGTCAGCAGGTTCAAGCCACCATAATAAGAATAGGTTTCCTGGTTGGGCTTCACGACGTAATGCTCCTGGATCCAGCGCGCGCCCAGCGGATGGAATCCGATGGAGAAGAGAGTTGAAACGAAGAGATAAACGAAACTCCAGGGACCCATGAAATAGAGGATCGCGGCGGTGGTGATTGCCCAGGTGACGGCATTCACAGCCACCCAGCGGTCCCAGAGCTGAACGGTCTTCAGCCTGGCCGGGCGGATGACGCCTTCGACGAAAAAGAACAGGATGAACCAGAGCGACTTGCCGATGAAGCCGTTGCCGATCACCTTGGCTTCAGTTGGGCCGGCAAGATCCGCGTCCAGCTCGAACTCACCCTGATGGCGATGATGGAGCAGGTGGAATTTACGGAAGCCCATCGCGGCCGGAAACGTGATCGGGATGTTCGAGATCAGCCCGGAGATCCTATTGCCCACGGTACCCTTGAAAATCAAGTTGTGGGTCATTTCATGGATCAAGACGAAGAGCGCGTGGTTGCAGAACGCGCCGAACGCGAACGAGACGGCGAGAATCAGCCAGATCGAGGATTCTTTGAGCCAGTAGGCGACTGCCATCTGCGCGGCGACGACTCCCAAGACATAAAAGAAAGTGGAGGCCTGATTGCCGAAGAGCGCTTTGACTTCAGGGTGCGCCGCGACTATCTTCCGGGTGCGCCCGATATGCGGCTCCGGATAATCCACGTAAATGAAGGCGTGGGGATTCCGCGGAGCTTCGCTGGATCGGGCATGGGTTTCTGGGTGCGGAGGGTTTGCGAGTGTCGTCGTCAAAGGCTGTTTTCCTTGTTCGTTATGGTGAGTCCCGAAGCGCGTTTGAATTGAGAGACTACGATTGCCCTGCTCCCGGCCCGGATGAAGTTCAGATCGAAGTGGAGTACTCCGGCTTGAATTTCGCGGACGTGATGGCCCGGCTAGGACTCTATCCGGAAGCTCCGAAGCCTCCGGGAATCCTGGGTTATGAAGTCGTCGGCCACATCATCGCGTTGGGAAAGAATGTCGGCACCCTGAAGACCGGGCAGCGAGTTCTCGCTTTGACGCGCTTCGGCGGCTACGCCTCACGCTCGAACGCACAGTCTACAGGCGTTGTTCCGATTCCGGAAGACCTGGACGGCGTTCAAGCCTGCGCCCTGGCCACGCAGTACGTCACTGGGTACTATGCAGCTGAGGAGCTGGTCAAGCTCCATTCGGGCGATCGAGTCCTTGTTCAAGCTGCCGCCGGAGGCGTGGGAATCTCGCTCGTACAGCTCGCGAAACGCCGAGGTTGCACGGTTTACGGAACCGCAGGATCCGATGAAAAGATTAGGTTTTTAAAGTCGATCGGAGTCGATCACGCGATCAACTACATGACTCAAGATTTCGAAGCGGAGATCTTGAAGATCTCGGGCGGCAAGCGCCTGGACGTCGTCTTCGACTCGCTTGGAGGCGGCGCGGCCAAAAAGGGGTTCAGGCTTCTCGGCGCGGGAGGAAGATTCGTCAGCTACGGCGTGGCTGAAATGGCGGGCAAGAAGAAGAGCGTCTTCCGCGCGGTTAAGACGCTGGCTTCTTTCGGGCCGATCTTTCCGCTCAATCTCCTCACAAAGTCCAAGTCCATCCTGGGCGTAAACATGCTCGCAATCTCCGACCACAAGCCCGAGGTGATCAGCCGCTGCATGCATGCGCTAGTTGAGCTCGCGGCAAAGGGCGAAATCAAGCCGCCGGCTGGAAAAGTTTTTTCCGTCGCCGAGATCGCGCAGGCTCATGACTTTCTGGGTGGCCGCGCATCGATTGGCAAGGTGGCCGTTCGCTGGGGCTAGCCGCCCGAGCGCTTGACCGTGAGAGCGACGTCGAGCGAGTCGCTTTCAGGAAAACACTGGCAGGCGAGTCGGTAGCCCTGGGCAAGTTCATCCGGGGAGAGATGCTCGCGCTCGGCATCGCGGACGGGCGAGAAAGAGCGTGCAGCGTCCAAGGGAATCCGGACCCTGTCGCCGCCGCAGACGCCGTGGCCGCCGCAGCGGCTTCCGATGTCGAGCTCGATGGCCTGCGCATGCGCGAGCAAGTTCAGCTTCGCCATGCATAGCTCGCTCGAGATTTCCTTATTTTCCAATCGAAAGCGGATCGCCATGCCTGGAGGATACCACGTACCGGTCAGGCCGCGTGGACGGATTCCTTCGTCGTCTCCTTCGAGTCAACCGTGCCGATCGCCTCGAGGAGATAAACCGCGAAGAGGTTTCGGGGATCTTGCCAACTCTTCTCGACAAAGAACCCCGCCCTCGCCGCGAGCCGCTCGAAACGGTCGGGCCGGTACTTGTAGGAATTCTCCGAGTGCAGGGTCTCGCCCTTGGCGAAGTAAATGCGCTCGCCGCCGATATGCACTTCCTGCTCGTTCAGGCTCTCGAGGTGCATCTCGATCCGCGATTCGTCGGCGTTGAAGAACGCTTGGTGGCGGAAGTTCTTCAGATCGAAGTCGGCGCCTAGTTCGCGATTGATGCGCGTAAGCAGATTCATGTTGAAGGCGGCGGTGACGCCTTCCGAGTCGTTGTAGGCGCGTTCCAAGATGAACGGGTTTTTTACCAAGTCGATCCCGATCAGGAGCGATCCTCCGTGCCCGAGGAAGCGGGCCGTGTTGCGGAGAAATCGAAGAGTATCGAGGGGCTCGAAGTTTCCGAGCGTCGAGCCCGGGAGGAAGGCGAGGCTCCGCGAGCCGCGCGGAACGATTTCGTCCGGGATCGTGAGCGGCAGGCTGAAGTCCGCGCAGACCGCGACGATGTCGAGAGCCGGGTATTCCTGCTCGAGCCTGTTGGAGGACTCGATCAGGAAGTCGCGCGAGATGTCCACCGGGCAGTAGCGCTCAGGCCCCTTGAGTTGGTCGAGCAGGATGCGCGTCTTGGCGCTCGAGCCGCTGCCATACTCGATAAGCGTCGAGGCCCCGCCCGTGAGGCGTGCGACTTCGGGGACTGCCTCGCGGAGAATCGCCATCTCGGTCCGCGTGACGTAATAGTCGTTTAGTCCGCAGATCTGGTCGAAGAGCCGCGAGCCAGTCTCGTCGTAGAAATGCTTCGGCGG
>JAYVOO010000580.1:0-3281 GCA_043757905.1 Oligoflexia bacterium | reverse complement strand
ACGTGATGGACGGGCATTTCGTGCCGAACCTGACGATCGGGCCCCTGATTGTTAAGCATCTCCGGCCCCACACAAAGCTGCCCCTCGATTGCCATCTCATGGTTTCGAATCCCGAGCAGTGGATCGTGCCCTTCGCCGAAGCCGGCGCCGACGTGATCACGGTGCATGTCGAAGGCACCACTCACCTGAACCGCCTGCTGCACAAGATCCGCGACCAGGGCTGCAAGGCTGGCGTCTCGCTCAATCCCGCGACCTCGCTCGCGGTACTTGAGGAGATCCTCGACATCGTCGACCTTGTTCTCATCATGAGCGTTAATCCCGGCTTTGGTGGGCAGAAATTCATCGAAAGCGCGCTTTCGAAGGTCGAGCGCCTGGCCGACGCCCGCGGGGACCGCGAGTTCCTGATTGAAGTGGACGGCGGCATTAACACGGATAACGTCGCCGCGCTTTTTCAGGCGGGAGCCGACGTCTTCGTCGCGGGCAATGCGGTTTTCGGCGAGAAAGACCGAACGCGCGCGATGGCAGCGCTCCGCGAATCCATGCGCGAGCGGCGGAAATCCCGTCCAGGCTCGAGCGGCTGATGGAAACACTGAAGCTGGGCGCCGGGCCCCTCACCCTCGAGCAGGTCCGCGACGTCGCCATTCACGGCCGGCGAGCCGAGCTTTCTCCCGAAGCGGTCCGCAAGATCGAGCGGGCGCGCAAGTTCCTGCTCTCAGAGATCAAGAAGGGTGACACGCTCTACGGTGTCAATACGGGCTTCGGCTTGCTAGCCAATGTGCGAATCCCCGACGCCGACATCGAGACACTCCAGACCAACTTTCTCCGCTCGCACTCCTGCGGTGTGGGACCATCGCTAGACGACCGCTACGTGCGCGGAATGCTGCTGCTTCGCGCGGCGAATCTCGCGATCGGACATTCTGGCGTGAGCGTCGAGTTGATTGAGCGCGTCCTGGCGCTGTTGAACCGGGGGGTCTGTCCGATCGTGCCCGAGCAGGGGTCGGTCGGGGCAAGCGGTGATCTCGCGCCACTTGCGCATCTGGCGCTCGTCCTAATCGGCGAAGGGCGTGCGCGCGTAAAAGGCAAGGAGATGAGTGGCTCCAAAGCGCTGCAGGTGGCGGGCCTCAAGCCCATTCGCCTGGGCGCCAAAGACGGGCTCGCGCTCGTCAACGGCACCCAGTTCATGGCTTCGATCGGAACTCTCACGCTACTGGAGGCCGAGCATCTCTGCGACGTCGCCGACATTGCCGGCGCCATGACGATCGAGGCCCTCCAAGGTACTGCCGTCGCCTTCGAGCCCGAGATCCACGAAGTCCGCCCGCACCCGGGCCAGATCCACGTCGCTCGCCGGATGCGGAAGCTTCTGATGACTGACGGCAAAAGCGAGATTTCGCAGGGCCACGAAAATTGCGGCAAGGTGCAAGACCCCTACAGCCTGCGCTGCATCCCGCAAGTGCACGGCGCGACCCGCGATGTGCTCACGTTCGCGCGCCAAGTGCTCGAGCGCGAGATCAACTCCGTCACCGACAACCCGCTGGTTTTCCCAAAGAGCGGCAAGATTCTGAGCGGAGGCAACTTCCACGGTCAGATCGTCGCTCTCGCGATGGATGCGCTCGCGATTGCGACCGCAGAGCTCGGATCGATCTCCGAGCGCCGGATCGACAAGCTGATGAATCCCGCCACCTCAGGGCTTCCCGCTTTTCTCGCCGAGAACCCAGGGCTCAACAGCGGCTTCATGATCGTCCAGTACGCGGCCGCGGCGGTGGTCTCCGAGAACAAAACCCTCTGCCATCCGGCGAGCGTGGACTCGATCCCAACCTCAGCCGACAAGGAAGACCATGTCAGCATGGGAGCCTGGGGCGTGCGAAAAGCGAAAATGGTCGTGACCAATGTGCGGCGCGTTCTGGCAATGGAGCTTTTAGCGGGCGCGCAGGGCCTCGAGTTCCTCCGGCCCAAGCGCAGCACCCGCGTGATCGAAAAAGTGCATCATCTTATCCGCAAACGTTCGGCGCGGCTCCATTCGGACCGCTCGCTGCATGAAGACATCAAAGCGATCGAAGAACTGATCTCATTGGAGCTACTCAGAGAACAGATTGCCATTTAGAGCAAACTGGCGGAATCTGGCAGCCATGAACCCCTTCCACCCCTCCCTGATCGCGCTTCTCATGATCTCCACGTGCGCGTCCACCCTCGCCGGAAACTTCACTGGAACCTGGCAAGGAACCGGTGACGTCTTCTTCAGCGGGCCCTTCACGCCCACCTCCAGCTCGCCCTGCACGCTGATCGAGATCAAGCTTGAGCATCTGGAAGGTACTTCGCTCAACGTGCGCAACTACCACGCCATCTGCGGCACGCTGGATTCCGAGTGGGGACCGATCCCGATGGGAATTCAAGGCACCGATGTCTTCGAGCAAGACGAAAGAACGGGAACGCTCGTCGACGACACGCTCCTGACCCTGACCTCGGACGGCGGCGTGAAGTATGCATTCAACCTGAAGCTCTTTCCCGCCACTGCGACTGAGCCGCTGAAGCTGCAAAGTTATTACGGAGTCCAGAACCTCGTCGGCACGATCGTGATCGAAGGTTTTCTGCATCCGGTCTCGCCTTAAGCGGATCCGCGCGATGTACCATGCAATCGTACATGCCTCGGAACTTCTGACCGGGGACGGATTCCGGAAGAAAGATGGCCGCCACCCCTCCGAGGAGGATCTTGGCGCGATCCCGGACGGCGCACTCGTCTATTCGTTGAAAAAGACTGGAAAAACAGTGCTTCCGGACAAAATCATCTGGATCGGACCGACCTCGCGCATTCCCAAGGCGGTCGCGGGAAAGATCCGGAAGAAAACGGATCTCAAGAACGCCCGCGCGCTGGTGCCTGGATTCGTGGACTGCCACACGCATCTAGTCTTCGCGGGCGATCGCTCGAGCGAGTTCGCCGCGCGCTGCGCGGGTGCGACCTACGAAGAAATCGCGGCTAAAGGCGGCGGGATCGTCTCTTCGATGCGCGCTACCCGCGCGGCGAGCGAAAAAGAACTGCTCGCTCTCGCCATCCCCCGGGTCGAAGAGTCCGTGGCCTTCGGGGTCCGGACGCTTGAGATTAAGAGCGGCTACGGCTTGAGTCTGACGGACGAGCTGAAAGTGCTTCGCGTGATCCAGGTGCTCAAGCGCAGATTCCCTGCTCTCACGATCACCTCCACGTTTCTGGGTGCCCATGCGTTCCCGCCTGACCGCTCGCGCGCGGACTACTTGAAGGAGCTCGTGGCGATGGTCGACGAGGTAGCGAA
>JAYVOO010000579.1:0-3286 GCA_043757905.1 Oligoflexia bacterium | reverse complement strand
CCGCGGCGCGTGATCTCGCGCGCGAGCCTAGTCAGCTCACCCATGGGCCGGAGCGCGCGCTCGCCGAGCCAGAGAAGTAGCAGCGAAAGCCCGATCACGACCCCTAAGATCAGTTCCAGCCCCGTGCGCAGCTCCGAGACGCGTTGCTCAGCGATCGAGAAAGTCTGGCGGAGCGAGGTCTCGTATTCGGTGACGCCCCACTGAAGCTTGCGGGTCCAATCCTCGAGCGCGGAATTCCATCCCGGATAGATCCGCGCGGCCGCGGCCTCATCATGTTTTTCGAGCGCGCCATGAAGCCTGACCGCATCCGCGCGGAGAGACGCGAATCCGGAGGCGATCTCGAGTGACCAGTCCTGCCAGCGTTTGCGCGCGGCGGGAGCCGCCCAGTCCGACTCAAGCCTCACGAGCTCGCGCGTGCGGTCGATTTCGTTGCCGAGCACGTCCTCGATCCACTTTGGCGCGGGCCGGGGCTTCCAATGCGAATCAGTCCAATGCGAATTTCCAAGGTTCCGGTCGAGTTCGCGGCGAAAGATGTCGGCATCCGACTGCATCTGCGTGAGCAGGCGGCCCAGCGGCACGGAAACGCGGTTGATGGCGTCGAGCACTTTGTTCACTTCGGTGATTCTGAAGAGGCTGATGGTCGAGCCCAAGAGCGAGATCAACACGAGCGCACCGACGAAAGTCAGGATGCGCATGCGGAGCTGAGTGCTGGTCGCTTTAGGTTTAGCTGTGCTGTTTTCCATCACTCCGCAAGCATAACGCATTCGCTTGGCCTAGGATAGCCGCGCTCAAGCGACCTAGAACCGAGAAAATAACGCTGCTAGTCAATTCATTTCTTGCCAAAATGCGCCTTGCGTTATATTTGGTCTCCATGAAAACACTGACCTTGGCTGCATTGACACTGGTCCTCTCCCCTCTGCTCACATTGCCGGCGCAAGCCGACTACAACCTCGCCTCAAAAAAAGGCGCGGTCTACTGCGACGGCGGGGATAATAGTTCTGTCCTGTTGAGCGCCGACAGGAAGAAAATTACCTACACGATTGAGGGCGAGAAGCAGACCTTCCGAGTCACGAGCCAGGACGGGGACGGCGATACGTCGATCTCTTTCATCGCGAAATCGACTTCGAAGAAGTCCGGATTTACCCTCACTCTCAGTGACCGGGGCGACAACTTCGAATACGAGGGCGATAGCGAGCCGACCGGGATCCGCTGCGAATAAGGCTCGATGCTACTTCTTGGCAGGAACGGGAGCTGACTCGCCCTCATCCTTAGGCAGCTCGATGCGCGGGTAAATCGGCTTGGGCTCGCCCGGGCGAAACTCCGTCGTGCTCCATTTCAAGTCTCGGACAGCGCCCAGTTCCGGAGCCGGCGTGACCGCCAGCTGACGGAAAACTTCCGGCATCCCGAACGGGAGCGCTGGGGTGAGCACCGTTCCCAGCCAACGTATGCCTTCGAGTAGCGTGTGCAGGACCTCGCCAAGCTCTTCGCGATTCTCGGGCAATTTCGCCAGTGCCCAGGGCTTGCAGCGGTCGATGTAAAGATTCAGTACGCGCGAGCGCGCCAGGCAGGCCGAGATGTACGCGGACGAGTCGATGGCCGCGACCGCTTTCTCGAGCTCTGGGATCATCGCCTCGAACGACGCGCGAACATCGGCCGAATGGGTGACCTTCCCGGGCGCGCCGAGGCCTTCGCCCGACTCGGGAGGGAAATACTTTCGAGTCATGTTGATCGAGCGGTTCACCAGGTTCCCGAAGTCGTTCGCGAGATCCGCGTTATTCTTCAAGACGAGTGCCTCGAGCGCGAAGTTGCCGTCCTGCGCGAACTGATTCTCAGCGAGCAGATAATAGCGAAACGCATCAGGGCCGGTGATCGCCATCACGGAGTCGGGACTGACGACGTTGCCCGAGCTCTTGGACAGGCGCTCGCCCTTGATGTGAATGAAGCCGTGGGCGAAAACCCGTTTCGGCAGCTCGATGTCGAGCGCCATCAGCATCGCGGGCCAGTAAACGCAGTGGAAGCGCGAAATGTCTTTTCCGATGATGTGAACTGAGGCTGGCCAGCGGCGATCGAACTCAAGGGCCTCCGCGCTCGTTGGATCTTTTAGCTTCGCGTCGTAGCCCGCCGCCGAGAGGTAATTGATGAGCGCATCGAACCAGACGTAGACCACATGCTTCTTGTCGAACGGAAGCGGCACGCCCCAAGTGAAAGTCGAGCGCGAGATCGAGAAGTCCTTCAAGCCCGCTTCGATGAAGTTCACGACTTCGCCGCGGCGGTATTCGGGCTGCAGGAAATCCGGGCGCTCGCGGAAGAGCTTTAAGAGCCGGTCCTGGTACTTCGACAGGCGGAAGAAATAATTCTCTTCTGTGATCCACTTCGGCGCGGTCTTGTGGGCGGGGCAGAGGCCCGTCTCGAGATCCTTTTCAGTGTAGTAAGCTTCGCAGCCCTCGCAGTAATAGCCTTCGTACTTGCCGGTGTAGATATCGCCCTGATCGAACGCCTTCTGAACGAGCGCGGTCACGACCCGTTCGTGATCGGCGTCCGAAGTACGAATAAAGCGGTCATAGCTCATGCCCATCTGCCGGAGCACACGGGTCGTGTCCTCGGCCATCTGATCGCAGTAGGCCTTCGGGGTGAGCGACTGCGCTTCGGCTGCGCGCTGAACCTTGATCGCGTGCTCGTCCATGCCCGTGGCGAAAAAGGTCGGGCGCCCCAGCGCCCTAACGCTACGCGCCAGCCAATCTGCTCCCAGGCACTCCCAAGCCCAGCCTACGTGGATCCGGGAATTCGGGTAAACGATGGCAGTGGTGATGTATTCGATCTGAGCTTTAGACTGTTGATTCACATCGGGAAAACTACTCTTAAGCGCACCACGCCGCAAGCCGATAAGAAAGTGAATGAGTACCCTCAAAACCCCGATGTCGATCGCCTTCGTTTTGGACCCACGGCTCCCCCGCGAGAAAGCTTCGCTGCTAGCCCGGACGGTCAATCAGCTCCGAAGCCTGGGCCAGATCCAGGTCTTCAGCGGAGACATCGAAGAGAAGGACCTCCTTCAGGAACTTGAATCCAAGTCCCACCACCTCGTGCTCGTGCCCTGGTACCACTACCTGAAGTGGAGCCGCATCGAGGCGGCGCTCGGGTTGTCGCGCACTTCAGGCGTCGCGTTCGCCGGCTACTTCTGCGACGAACTTCATCCGACTGCCTTAGGCGAGAGCTCCGATTACCTTCGCAACATCCTGCTCGACTTCAGCGCGATGAACCCCGTCGAGATTCTCCGCATTGTTAGAAG
>JAYVOO010000578.1:0-3316 GCA_043757905.1 Oligoflexia bacterium | reverse complement strand
ACTGGCGCGCGCGCTGCGACTGTACGAGCGCGAGATCGATCGAGCCGGGATTTTGAACGGCTTTGCGGACGGCGGCTTCGGTAATTTGGGTGTAAGAGACGCGGCAATAGTTCCGGATGCCCAGCTGTTGGACGAGATGCCAGGCGATGGCCTCGCCCTCTCGGTCTGGATCGCTCGCGAGGTAAACTCTCTCGGCCTTCTTCACCGCTTGCCGGAGCTTAGCCAGGACGCCCTTGCCGCGCGAACCGCGGGGTACGTAGCGGGTGACGACTCCGGCTTCGGTGATCTCGAAGCCGAGCCTCCGCGGACCGTCGCTCGCGAGCTCGGTCGTGTGGCCGACACTCGCCTCGAGGATCCAATCGTTGCCGAGGATCTTCCTGAGGGTCTTGAGTTTTCCGGGGCTTTCCACGATCAGGAGTTTCGGCATACTTTGAGGCGATTCAAGCATGCATCGTGCCGGGAGTACCACTGGAATCCGCTCAATCATTTCAACTCGGTCTCAGCCTGAGTCGGGCCTCCTGGGAATCGTGACCTTAGCTGTCGTGCGAACGCAGCAGCGCTGGAATCGCTTTCGAACGCCACTCCCGCAGATTCAGCGGCAGATGCTCGATGAGCAACTCAGCCACGAACTCCTTGTGTCCACCTGCGCAGAAGTCGACGAGATCCTTCAGGATCGACTGGAGGTCCGCTTCGGCCACGGCTACGGGCTGGAGGAATCCGATCCGGAGCATCTGGCGCGCGCCGAAAACGGTTTCGTTCAGCGTCTCGATGCCGTCGACCAGCGTCGTGAGCTCGGGCGATCCGCCGGTTTCGGCGTATTGCGCGCCGACTCGCTGGCTGAGGCCCTCGAGATGAAGCGTGAATTTCAAAAGCGTCTGGAGCGTGTCCTCGATGAACTCGCGGGGATGCAGGGTGGTGATCTCGACGCGGTCCACCTGCTCCAGGCTTCGGGCGAGGAAGTCGTTGTCTTCCTCCGTACCTTCCTTCATCTCAATGCCGTTCACGCGGATCGAGGAAAGAAAAGAGTTCGGAGCGACCTGCGACGACCGGACGGTCTCCAGGAAGTCGCGAAGCGAGGTCTGCATATTCTCGGGCAAATCCCTCTCGACGCCGTTGAGTAAAAAGTGGTTCATGGCGAAAGGCCTTTCCCCGGGGGGTTCAAGGCAGTCGCGGCACGGATCAGCACAGGCCTTGGCCGAGCCAGAGACATGCTGTACTTCACCCAATCTTTCAGGATGGCGACGCCTTCGTTGAGCTGCCGATAGCTTTCGGCCGTCTCATGGCCGAGCTCCGCGAGCAGCGTTCCGTTCAAGTTGTGCATAAGCACGCGAGACATCTGGGAGAAGACTTTGAGCGCGGGCTGAGTTTTTGTTACTCGATCGACGAGCAGGTCGAGCTCCTGGAGGCGCGAAGCGAGAGACGCCAGCTCCTCCTTGTCGCGGATGCGCATGATCTTCTCGGACTTCAGGGCCGAGCTCTGGTTCTTAAGCGACTGCGCGGTTTTTCCGGCTTCTTCGAAGAGCTTGAACATCACTTCGGCGCCTTCGTTCAGCTCGCGGAGCTTCTGGATGAAGCCCGGGCTCATGCGTTCGCGCGTGACCCCTTGGCCGACTGCCGGAACCCAGCCGCAGTACCACGCGCGGGCCACATGACCAACAACGAGGGACGTCCATTCCTTCATCTCGAGTGCGCGCTGAATGAGAGGCTCGTAGACCACGCCGCCGCCGTCATTGGTGCTGCGGATGCGGGACTTGAAGATCTGCACGCCGTTCAGGAGCTCCGTCCAACCGAGCTGCGCGAAGTGGCTTTCGATCGAGTGGATCTTGCGATGGTTCCATTGGCTTGCCGCGAACGACCAGGCAGCGAAGACTGCTTCTGGCCGCACGTCTTCGCGGCATCGGTGCTTGGCCGCGCTTTCAGAAGCGGTGTCAGTGGGTGGGCGCACGAGCCCACTCGAAGGTTCGCGTTCCCTCTCGGCGGTTTCGCACGCCGAACAGGGAATGTTGGATGCGACGACGTAATGGCCGTTGCCGTAAGGGCCGGTTTCAGCCCAGCGGACCGGGCCGACGGAGACGTTGAGCACGCGGGTGCCGAGTACGCTCGCAAGATGGAGCGCTGCCGTGTCGCCCGAGAGAATCCATTGGCAACGTCCGACAACGGAGGTCCAGAGGTCGAAGTTTGTTTCGCCTACCAAGCTTAGCACTTGCTTGGACGAGCCGCCGCGGGCCTTGATCTCGGCAGTCAACCTGCGCGCGCGATCCTTGTCGTCGTCGCCGCCCAGAAGCACGATGTGGAACTCGGGATGATGTTCCTGGATCATTGCCACGAGGCGGCCCCAGTTCTCGGGCTCCCAGACTTTGGCGGCGTTCCCGGCGCCCAGCTGAATGGCGATCCACTTCTTGGAAAGGTCTTTCCAGGACCAGCCGAGATCCTGGTTGGTCTTCTCGAGCGTGAAGAAAGATTTCGAGGTGACGGGCACGTTGCCATCGGCGACGGGCTCTCCCTGATGAATCTGAAGCGCGGTGAGGAGCTGCGTGGTGAGGATGTCCGTAAGATGAATGTTCTGCCCGATGCCGCCTTGGACGATCGCTTGGATATAATGGCTCCAACCGTCAGCCGAAGAAAAACTCGTGTCGCGGCGGCGGGTGTAGCCCAGCTTGATGCGCGCAGGGAGAAGGCCGGCGAGATAACTCGAAGCTTCGGAAAAGGACCAGTTGACCACCATGTCCCAGGGTTCCTTGACGAGCGGAGCAACCCAGCGGGCGATGTCGCCGACGCCTTCCTGCTCGGACTTCGCGCCGGAGACCACGGGGCCGACGAGCACGTCGGTGGGAAGCGTGATGACTTTCTCGATCCAGGGCACGCGCTTGGCGGCGGACGCGAAACGCTCGCGCGCCAGAAAATGGATTTCGAGGTTAGGATAGAGCTGCTTGGCTGCGCGCAAAGCCATCAGGCTCTGCAGGGTATCGCCCAGGCGGGTGAGCTGGATCACGAGGCAGCGAAGGGGCTTGGTCGTCGCGGTCGCCTGGATGGATTGGCTCACTTGGCCACCTGCTCGAAACCGGAAGCATTGGACTCACGCACGAGCGCGCGCAGGAATCCAACGAGCAGCCTTTCGACCTCGAGCTCCTGGGTCTCCGGGTTCTCGCTCACTTCACCTTTCAGACGATCCGTATCAGCTGCCATTTTTCCCCATCTTCCATGATAGTGGTCCGGCTCATTCGACAATGACGCCGGTGGTTTTCGCGTTCTCGATCAACCCGAGCAGCTCCGCTGCTCCAACGTGGTTGGGCACAAGGGTCAGAATTCTTTCAGC
>JAYVOO010000577.1:0-3326 GCA_043757905.1 Oligoflexia bacterium | reverse complement strand
TTACCCCTTACTTCCCGGGGCCGCTGACGGGGACGCCTTCGGCACTGAGCGCCGCCGTCACGCCCGGCACGGTTCCTGGCGTTCCGAATGGAGTCAGGGCGATTGCGATCGCCGGCGACACGATCGAAGTGAGCTGGGGCACCATCGAATCAGTCGCGGGATACAATGTTAAGCAGTCGACCTCTTTTGCCGGGCCCTATGTGACGATCGCGCCTTCGCTTTCCACGAATAATATTCAGGTCACTCCTCTTCTTCCGGGAACACCCTATTACTTCGTCATCAGCTCGGTGAAGGGCAGTATGGAGTCCGCCGATTCTACGCCGGTGATGGCCGTACCCGCCGCTTCTCCCCCAGCTCCGACCGTGCTTGCTGGCACAGGCCAGGTGGCAGTCAGCTGGAGCGCCGTAGCCGGCGTCAGCACCTACACGCTCGAGCGCACCAACGACCTCGTGAATTTCACGCCTGTCGTGGCGTCTCAAGCGGGAACTAGTTATACGGATACAGGAGTGACGAACAGCCTCCCGACCGCCTACCGCTTTCGCGCAAACTATGCGAGCGGATCCAAGACTCCGTACTCCGCCACGAGCGCGACAGTCACTCCGGGAGTTCCCTCTCTCGCTCCTGTCGGCCTCATGGCCACGCGCGCGAGCGCCACCTCCATCTCGCTTTCGTGGGTTCCGTCGTCGACGGCGATCAGCTACACGGTCAAGCGCGGTACCGCCACGGGCGGGCCTTACGGCACGACGGTTGTCTCGACCGCGCAGAACAGCTACACGGATTCCGGTTTAAGCGCAGTAGGCGCGTATTACTACGTCGTCACAGCGGTCAATAGCTCGGGAGTCGTTTCACTCAACTCAAACGAAGCTGGCCTTTCGCTTGCGTCGGTCCCGACCGGGCTGGCTGCAGTCAGCTCGAACAACTCAATCGCGCTCACCTGGAATGCGTTCGGCGGAGCCACGGGCTACCAGCTCAAGCGCTCTACTGTCTCGGGTGGCCCTTACGGGACCCTGGCGGCCAATGCCTCCGGGACAAGCTTCAGCGATACGAACGTCCAGGACGGCGTGGTCTATTACTATGTGATCAGCGCGAATCTCGCCGCGGGCGCGACTCCCAACTCAGCCCAAGTCTCGGCGACTGGTATCGCGCGCATGAATCTCCAGGTTCCGATCGAGCTGACCGATGGCGGGCTCGCCTCGGGCGTATCGGTTACCACTTTCGAGCGCACCCGTACCTCCCTGAATACGACGGATTACGACGGAACTGTGACTTACTCGCTCGAAGTGGTTGCGACCAACACAGATTCCGTGTCGCGCTCAATTACCCTGGTGCGCGCGAGCGGCGCCTCCGTGGGCTCCGTCTCCGTGCCTGCTGGCACGACGGTGCCGACTCGGATTCGCGCGGCTTTTACCCCAGTCGCGGGTGCGGACACGTATCGCCTAAAACTTGACGCCACGACTTCCGCCAGTCAGCTCAAGTCACTCTCCGCTCGTGCCCTGGTCAATCAGACGGGTGCCACCAAAACTAAGGTTTATATTCCCCTTCTCTCGTCAAGCGCCGCGGCTTCGAACAGTGATCAGTCCTTCCAGGCTCACTTCGCCACCTCAGGCACGTTCGATGAGATGCCGGCGGCCGCAGTTTACAAACGCGATACGTCAGTTTTCTCGACGATTGCCGCCTACAACGGATGGACTCTCGAAGCCTTGGCATCGGTCCAAAACGGCGCCTGGGGTTATGTCACGCTCTACGACCGCACGTCGAGTCTCCCGGTCGAGGATACCGAGACTGTCGTCTTCCAGTCCGGAGTGCAGCTCATCAAAACGCCTTTCGAGGAAGGTATGCCTCAGTTCGACTCGGCGTCCGAAGGCCACGAGTACGACGTGAGACTCGCCTGCATAGGAAGCTGCACAGGGGGCGGAGGCCTGGCGATCCATAAAGCTGGGCTCTGGGTGACACTCACGAATCTCACTCAGGTCGAAACGCTTTATAGGACGACCCTGGCCGCGGCCGCCATCGCCACTCAGACCATCGAGAGCACGGGCCGCACTCTCATGGATCTTTCAACCTTCTCCAATCCGGTGGCGTTCTTCCAGGCCGTCGCGTCCGCAAGCGGAACTTCGAGCGTGGAGCTTCTGGATCATGGCACCGCAGACCAGGGTTCATCTGGGACCTCGGTGATCACGGGCTCGGGCCTGAGTTTCACTGCTGCGACAAAAACCCTCGTTCGATCGTCGGGATCGCTGAGCCTCACTTCGGGTGACCGCTACCTCGTTCGGGCGAGCCCGGCTTCAGGCACTCTGGATCTCGTCCAAGCCAGCATCGTGATCCAGTCGCACCGCTGATTGCTGCCGTCAAAGACCTGCCAGCAACAGAACCTAAAGTAAACGGGCGAGACTCTCGAAGAGTAGGGAGATGTTCAGGAATACCCTCACTCTCGCTATCACTCTCGCCCTGGCCAGCTTCTCGGCCTGTTCCTCGGCGTTCATCGTGAAAAGCGATCCGCTGCAAGCCGACGTTTTCGTGCTGGATCCCGTCAGTGGAGTGAAGAAGGCGATTGGAAAAACGCCGCTTGAACTTGCGCCTTCGGCGATTCGTGAGGCCGCAGGCGAAGCCGTTCTGGCCGGCGAGTGCTTCTCTGTCATCATCGAAAAGAAGGATTACGTCTCCGAGAAAATCCTGGTCCCTTCCAGCCGCTTCGGAACTCTGGCGACCGTGCTGGACGTCAAGTTGAAGAAGGGCGAGAACGAGAAGGAGCAGTTCCTGGCCCAAGACGCGCTCGACCACCTTTTTCTCGCTCGCTCCATGGCCCTCAAGAAAGAATATCAGCGCGCCCAGGTCGAAGTCGACAAGGTCCTCACGACTTTCCCCGCGTTCCCAAGAGCCCTGGCAATGAGAGCCTCCATCTATTATATGGAGGGAAAGCTCGCCGACAGCCAGAAATGGTACGAAGAAGCCTTGAAAGCCGACCCGAAGTTCGAGGACGCCGTCAAGATGCTCGGTAACATCCGGGAAAAGCAAGGTGGCGCTCGGGGCCTCGCTAACGGCCGAAAGAGTGGCAAACCATGAGACGGCATAGCACCTGGCGCGTCGTCGTGATTGCTCTTGCCGTCGGATTCTCGCTTTTTTCCACTCGCTCATTCTCCGCTCCCGCGACGAAAGGTAAGCCCGCGTCCCCGGAGGCCACCACCGCGCTCAAGCCTGAGACGTTCGCGCCCAAGGCACTTCTTGAAGACCTTCTTGTGCGTCGCTACACCCAGGAGCTGGCGACCCTGATCGATCGCCAACTCTTCACGCTCGGCGCGCAGATCGAGCTCTCTGAGCTGCCTCCC
>JAYVOO010000576.1:0-3339 GCA_043757905.1 Oligoflexia bacterium | reverse complement strand
ATTTCAACGGCCAGCGGTTGTTACGAGACTTCCACCCACGATTAGAGGCAGCTCGGCTGCCGTGCGCAGAAGCGTCGCATTCAGTTCAGGGCTGCCGGGAAGGGCTCGCAACTGGTCTCGGCTCAGGTTCTCTTCCATCGGATCCATCCGTCCCACGAGGGCGGCGGAGTTAGTGAAGCATCTCAGAAGCTCAGGGTCGGTTAGGGTTTCCGGAGGATTCTCCACCTGGCCGACTTCGTGAATTCGTTCGGCACAGGCACGCGTGCCAGTTTTGAGAACGAGATTTGCGACGCGGATCTCGTTCAGCGTGATTTGCGTCCTGGCGAGCATGCCGGCCTGCCGGAGAGCGGCGTCATCTGATTTCTCCAAGTTCTCCGTGTCCTTCTTGAGAGTGGCTAAGAGCGCATCCAAACCGTCCGGCTTGCGGAAGGTCGGAACGGTACCGGCTTCGCTGCTGTAGCGAAGCGCCTCGAAATCGATCTTATAGAGGAGGCCCAGAAATTTTACCCGGTCCTTGGTCCCAAGTCTGCCGATCTCAGCGATATCCGAATTCAGTCCGGGAGTGAGAGGTTTGCCAAATGGAGGCAGGCGCCCGGTCGACCAGAAGTTGGAACCGAACTGGTGATTGCCGAAGTCCCACATTAGATCGTGGCGAAGCTGCTGAAATTCGCCAACCTTCTCTTCCTTCCGTACGGTGCTCTCGCCCGATTCCGCGGTCGTGATACCGTTGCCGCCTTTCTTGTGAGGCTGCGGAGCGATGACCGGGATGCCGAACGCACGCCGAACACCGTTGTCCTGGTACTCATCTAATTTCAGCCCGAGGCGATGGTCGAGGTCCCAGGCTTCTCGACGGTAGGATTCGTAAGTCCCCGCGGGCTGGGGTGGGGTATTGAGCTTTCCTCGGACTTCTCTGTCGGCGGCGATCCGGGCCTTCTCGAGATCTGCGGGGGTCGAGGCCTGAACAGGATCCGATCCGTCCGGAAGCGTGGCTCTCCGAATAGGCTGGTCTGCCGCAGGCGCCGAATCTTCGGCATTTACGAAGGGAGTTGCGCCTGTCGGGACTTTCTTCCTGTTGAACCAACCTGCGTGTGCCGATTCGGCGCTAAAGCCGGTCGCAGCGATCAGCACTAGCGCGGCTGAACAGGATGCGAAAGAAAGTGTGAAAGAGGTCTGACCGCCTGGCGTCCGGGAAGCGCTGATTCGTTTGAGCATGATCCTTTAGACTTCAAGAGCGGTGCCGCATCGTTTCGTCGAAAAGCCTAAGGAAATAAAGGCGGATCGGGTTCAGTTCGTCGACTCGGTGGACATCTGTCAGGGGTCCCGAATGTGTCTCCGGCAACACTCCCCTCAGAGATCCGGCTTCAGGAATTCGCGCAGTTTCTCGATCACTTTCGCCTCGATCTGTCGGGCGCGCTCGCGCGTGAGTCCGTACTGATCGGCGACTTCCTGAAGCGTGCGCGGCTCTTCTGCCAGCAGGCGCTCGCGGAGCAAGCGTCTTTCCTTGTCGTTGAGCGTGGACTCGAACTCCGGCAGCTTGTCGCGCAAGAGCGCCAGGAGCTGGGATTTTGCCAGGCGTTCGTCGGCGGCCTCGGAGGTGTCGGCGATCAGGTCTTTGTACGAGACCGAACTCTCGGCACCCGCGTCGACCGGCGCGTCGAGCGACATCTCGACGCCGCGGCCCGAAAGGCGCTGTTCCATCTCGATCACGTCCTTCTCGCGGACATTGAGCTTCTCAGCCAGGAGCTTGGGGCCCGCGAACACCCCCTGGGCCTCGAGCCGCTCCTTCTCGCGTACCAGATGATAGAAGAGCTTCTTCTGGGCCTGGGTGGTGCCGATCTTCACGAGGCGGAAGTTATCTAAAAGGTATTTAAGAATATAAGAGCGAATCCACCACGAGGCGTAGTAGCCGAGGCGCGCGCCTTTGGTGGGGTCGAACTTCGAGACCGCCTTCATCAGCCCGATATTGCCTTCCTGGATGAGATCCAGGACGTTCGAGTACATGGAGCGGTACTCCATCGCGATCTTCACGACCAGCCGGAGGTTCGCCGAGACGAGTCGCTTGGCGGCGTTCAGGTCCCCGGACTGGAGAAGCTGGACGGCCAGGTCGTATTCGGCCTGCGGGTCGAGCATCGGGTAGCGCCGGACTTCGTCGAAATACCTGCGTAGGGGGTCGGTGGACGAGACCGCCCGGGTGCCGGGCTCATCGATCTCGGCCAGCTCCATTTCGCCCGGCAACAGCGCCGGGAGGCTGGACTGGATCTCTGTTTCCTCGGGCTCGGCATCGCCGTCCAAGTCGGCTTCGTCCGTCAATTCCTCATCTGACTCAGGGTCGCTCTCGGCCGGCAGCACTTCGGGAATGCGCGCTTTCGCCTTCTTGCCGCCTTTCGGGGCGGCTTTGGAGGCTGTGGGCTTGGGTGAGGGGGGCTTTCTGGGAGACATGGTTATTATTAAGGTATGCCCTGGGCAGTAAATTTTTTATAATAGATATCACATGGACTCAAGCGACTCCGCCTTTTCGATCAGCGGGATATCAGTCGAGCCCGGAGAGACCCGGGAAATCTACTTGAAAGTCTCGGAGTCGTTCCTGGCGGCGAGTATTCAAATCCCGGTCACGGTGATCCGCGGGCGCAGTCCTGGCCCGACTGCTTTCGTTATGGCCGCGATCCACGGCAACGAGATCAACGGCGCGGACATCGTCCGCCGGCTACTCTTCGACGTGGATCACGAGAAGCTGTCCGGTACGTTGATCGGCGTGCCGGTTGTCAACATGCCGGGCTTCATCAGCCAGTCGCGCTACCTGCCTTATCACCGCGACCTGAACCGCTTCTTTCCGGGCAAGCGTAGGGGGAACAACGCCGAGCGCATGGCGTTCCGGCTTTTTCGCGAGATTGTCCAGAAATGCGATTTCGGCATCGACCTGCACACCGCGGCCGAAGGCCGGCTCAATCTGCCTCAGGTTCGGGGCGACATGAAGGTGCCGCTCGTCCGCAAACTCGCCCGTGCGTTCGGCGCGGGAGTGGTCGTGAACAATGGCGGCGTACGCGGCTCTCTCCGGCACGAGGCAACCGTCGCGGGTGTGCCCACGATTCTTTTCGAGGCGGGCGAGACCAACCGTTTCTCACCGAAAGTTTCGCAAGCCGGCCTGCTCGGAGTTTTGAACGTGCTCGCAGCGATGAAGATGCTACCGAATCACACGCGACCCAAACCGCTTTTCCAGGTCATTGTCCAACAGAGCGACTGGATCCGCGCGGAGAAGGGCGGCATCCTGGATCTGGACATCCGGCCCGGCGACTTGATTTATGACGGTGACCTGATCGGAAAAATTCTGAACCCTTTTGG
>JAYVOO010000575.1:0-3340 GCA_043757905.1 Oligoflexia bacterium | reverse complement strand
CGCTCAGTACCACGGTGGGCACGGACCTCAGGCGGGGGCATTTGAGCTGCTCGCGTCGAAAGCCCCAGCCGTCTAGGCCCGGCATGATCAGATCCAGGAGAATCAGGTCAGGCAAAACTGGGCTGCGGCGAAGACTCTCCAGCGCTTCCTTGCCGTTGTTCGCCGTCTCTACCTCGCAACCGTCGCCGGCCAGGATGAGCGTGCAGACGGTACAGAAGTCCCGCTCGTCGTCGATCAGGAGCAGGCGAAAGGAGGGTGAGCTCGACTCAGATGCCATGGACTTGCGATATATCGGCAGGGGAGGCCTTTGGGAAGCAGCGACCGAGTTGCCTGGCGTCTTAAGTGTTGCAAAGTCCGGCGCAACAGTTTTTATTTCGGTGAAGCCATTCCGTTGTCCTGGGGGCTGACTTCTTCGAGCGCCGACAAGAGAAGTCGCATGGCCTGCTTTTTGGCTTCGAGTCGAATCCTGAGCTTCGCCCGGGCTTGCGGGGAGTCGGGGCCCGCGCAGTACAAGTTCAACGGATCCGAGAGTCCGGTCAGCGCGAGGAAAGGCCGTGATTCGCCCATAATCACGTCTGCGTCGACGGGGATCTCCTGCTCGAGATCTAACCAGAAGTCGAAAGTCTGCTCGAGCTCCTCAATCAGGCGGCCGCCTTCGAGGCAGACCTGCGAGGCCGGAGCGCTGGGGCTCGCAGCCGAGGTCATGATCGAGACGATATGGAAGAGCAGCGAGCCCGCTTTCTTGTAGAGCTGCCCGACCGGGTTCGCCCATGGGCCGTAGAGCTTGGACGAGATCAAGTAATGGGAGTCATCGATTCCCGCAATCGAGAGGTATTCGTGGAAGACGATCCGCAGGCGGGACTCGCGTTTCAACATTTTCTGCCAACGCTGCCGGCTGATGCGAATCAGCTTTTTGTCGGGGTAGTTGATCGCGTCCTTGACGGCGCCGTCGATTTTGAGTGGGCTGGTTGTGGATTCCACCTTCGTGGTGAGGGCGGCTTCGCGGATCCGGTCGGTCTCTGCCTCGCTCAAGATTCCCTGGTAGAAAACGCGGGACTCCTTTGCGATCTGGTTGCCCAGGCTGACGAACTCAAGCGCGGCCTCATCGCCGCCGTTGCCAGTCTCCCAACTCGCATGCGAAGAGGGAATGGCGAGCGCCGCCACGGCGAGGGCCAGGATCGGATACAGGTGATAGAGGTTCATGAGACAGGCTCCTTTTCCGGGGCCGAGGCCTCGGCTGCGATCGTCGTCAACGGGAATAGTTGGATCGAGATCTGGTAAACCTCGCGCGCGTCCTGATCCGCCACAAGGCGGTCAAGCTCTCGGTAGAAACGGCGAATTCGAGTTTTGACCCGGCCCAGTTTGTCGGGATTGAAAGCGACAGCCATCGCCGTGAAGTCCCGAAGCTCGAGCGGGATCTGCTCGAGCTTGCGTTCAGCGAGCTGCAGGGCGCTTCGATGGAATCTCCGGACCGCGACGGACTTCACTTCGTCGCTCGTACGGAAAGACTTTCGGGACTTTCTGAGAGAACCGGTCGCGGTTCTTTTCAGAATGCCGTGTTCCAGGAGATTCTCTACGCACCGGGTGGCCCGCTCGAGGCTCAGGCCCAGGCGCCGAGCGATCCACGCGGGATACGGACGGAAGCCGCGAGTTTCCATCAAGCAGAGAATCGCTCCGTGCTCCCATTCCGTGATCAGCTGAAAGTGGGCATTTTCGGTCACCAGCGCGCCAGGATGGCGGGGCGGCGTTGAGAATCCATCCGCTGGGTGATCGCCACGAACGCTCTCTACGAAGAGCACCCGTTCTTGCGGTTCGAGGTTCAACTGGGCCAGGATCCGTTCGAGGTGCGCCGTAGGGAGCGGGCGCTTGCCGTTCAAGACGGACGAGAGCGAGGCCGCATGGAGTCCCAGCGATCTTGCAAAAGAGCGGAGTGAATACGAGGGATTGGCGACCTTCCTAGATAGGAGGGTTTCCCTAAGCTTTTCACGGTAATAGCCCTTTTCGCCAGTGGGCGAAGTAGGGTGTTGATGAGGGCACATCGGGTGCACTCTATCCTCTAATGCGCAACGCGTCAATCCGGCCTAGATAGGTGTCTTTGATCCAACGGAATACCGATTTTCAGCCGTACAGGGGGAAGCGCCGGCAGAGGGTTTTCACTTCGCCTCGGAGATTCTCGAGCTTCAAAGCGTCGCCTTTGGAAGCTAGCGCCTGGTTGATCCAAAGCGCGACCTGTTTCATCTCCGCCTTGCCCAGGCCTCGCGTCGTCATGGCGGGCGTGCCGATGCGGATGCCGCTCGTGACGAAAGGCGAACGCTGTTCGTTGGGAATCGTGTTCTTGTTCACGGTAATCGAAGCAAGATCGAGCCACGCTTCCGCATCTTTTCCACTGACCGTCCCGTCGCCAGTCTTGGTTAGATCGACGAGCATGAGATGGTTGTCCGTCCCGTCTGTGACGAGCTTGAATCCGAGCGCTTGAAGCTCTTCCGCAAGCGCGCGTGCGTTCTCGATGACGCGCTTCTGGTAATCCTTGAATGAAGGTTGGAGCGCCTCGCCAAATGCCACGGCCTTGGCAGCGATCACGTGCATCAGCGGTCCGCCCTGGATACCCGGGAAAATCTGCGAGTTCACAACTTTCAGGCGATCCGCCTTGCAGAGGATCAGGCCGCCACGCGGCCCGCGCAGGGTCTTATGCGTGGTCGAAGTGGTGTAGGTCGCGTGCGGAATGGGGGACGGATGGAGGCCGGCCGCGACCAGGCCCGCGATATGGGCCATGTCGACGACGAACGCGGCGTCGAACTCGCGCGCGATCTGTCCCATGATTTCGAAGTCGATCGTCCGCGGATAGGCGCTTGCGCCGGCCACCAGCGTTTTAGGCCGCTCTTTTTTCACAAGCTCGCGAATCTGGTCGTAGTCCAGGCGGTGAGTTTCAGAATGCAGGCCATAGGCGGCGACCTTGAAAAGCTTGCCCGAGAAATTCACGGGGCTGCCGTGCGTGAGATGCCCGCCGTGCGAAAGGCTCATGCCCACGAGCGTGTCGCCCGCGTTCATGACCGCGAGGTAAGCGGCCATATTGGCCTGCGAGCCCGAGTGCGGCTGCACATTCGCGGCTTCGGCGCCGAAGACTTTGCAGATGCGCTCGATGGCCAGGGTTTCGACTTGGTCGACGAATTGGCAGCCGCCGTAGTAGCGCTTGCCCGGATAACCTTCCGCGTACTTGTTGGTCAGCGCGCTGCCCTGCGCCTCCATCACCGCCGGGCTGGCATAGTTCTCGGAGGCGATCAGTTCGATGTGCGCCTCTTGGCGCGAGCACTCGGCCAGAATGCAGGCATTCAGTTCAGAG
>JAYVOO010000574.1:0-12524 GCA_043757905.1 Oligoflexia bacterium | reverse complement strand
ATCTCATGGGCGCTCTCAAGACCCTGAAATTCGAGCACGATATCCTTTTCAGCCCAGTCTTCTTCGATCATTCGTCGATGACGCAGATTCGCGCTATCAGCGGGCCTTCGATCGGCTTGAATTCAGTCGGAACGCCTCCCGGGGACCTGTCGAGCTTCAGCGGTCTCGTCCGGATCGGCGCGCCTGAGTTCGTCGCGGCAGCCGAAGCTGACATCAATTCTGCGGGTCAGGGCCTCAAAGTCAACGGCTCGTCGGTCAATCTCGGGATCACAGATACGGGAATCACTTACAATCATCCTACTTTTCTTTCCGCCGACAAGAAGACCAACCGCATTGCTTACCTGAAGGATTTCACGCGTGAAGGCCGCGTTTACTTCGGCCTGACCGCGAAGTTCGAAGCCAAAGACGCGGGCACCGGCGATCCGGCTGATCTACTGATCAATGCCGACGTGCTTCTGACCCCCAAGCTTCCTGACGTACCGACGGGCGACAAGTTTTCGCCGATCGCCGATTTCGCGATCAAAGTCTCGCCGGCGCTTCGGGCGATCCTTCTCACGCCTGGCAGCGGCGCGAAGCTCGGCGTGTTTCTCGAGGCATCGCTCCAGGCGGCCGACGGCTCCGAAGCCGTCGACATCAACGCCAATGGCAAGCTGGACGATCAGCTACCGCTCATCTTAATCCCGGGCAAAACTGTGGAAGAGGACGTCGTTTATTTTGACCCAACGGGCAAGGGCGATTTTCGTAACGCCAAGCCGCTCGCGGATTTCAACAAAGCTCACGACACGGTCGAGTCTGTGGCCGAGAAATTTGGCTTCGAGCTGAAGACTGACACGCTTCCCGCATCGAACGGGACGGACTCAATCGAAGTGCGAAGCGCTTCGGTCGTGGGATACGATCCGGGTAACCACGGTTCCCATGTGGCGGGCATCTCCGGCGGCCACAAAACCATCCTGAACGACAAAGACGATACACTTGCTCGCGGCGTCGCGCCCGAAGCCACGATCCTCCTGAACCGTGTCTGCGCGAACAACGGCGGCTGCGACGCGACTGACGCGTTTATCGATCTTGTAATGAACGGCAAAGCAGAAGTCATCAATATGTCCTTGGGTGGTCTGAGCCCTTTCAACGACGGTTACGGCGTGCAGGAAGCGATGATCAATCGGTTGACCTCGCTGAAGAATGTGCTCTTCGTGATCTCAGCGGGTAACTCGGGCCCGGGCCACCAAACCCTCGGCAGCCCTTCGACCGCGCGATTCTCACTGAGTGTCGGTGCTTCTGCTTCGATCGGCTTAATCCAGCGCCAGTACGAATGGCCGGGCGCAGGCAGTTTGCTCGCTCCCCAAGATGACCAGGATTTCATGCTCTTCTTCAGCTCGCGCGGGCCTACGGCATCTGGCGGTTTCAAGCCCAACCTGGCCGCGCCCGGTACCGAGCTGAGCTCGGTCCAGCTGAACGCTGCTCCGGGCTTTCATGCCGGTCTCGATGTCTATTGGGGCACCTCGATGGCAGCGCCGACCGCCACGGGCGCCTACGCGCTGCTTCTCGACGCGGTGAAGAAGTACAATCAGACTCACGCGGCGACTCCTCTTGCGACCGACTCTTTGACGCTCAGGCAGGTGCTCATTTCCTCCGCCCAGCCCTTCGATGTCACCCGCTTCGACCCTGAAACCGGCGCGAAGTCGCAGGGACAGTACACCTGGGTGGATGAAGGAACGGGCCTGCTGAACCTTCCTGCGGCCTGGAAGAAACTTTTCGAGATTCGCGAGAACACCGCGCCAACCGCGGTTGTCCTGAGCTCCGGCGGAGTCGATATGCCGGTTGAACTGGATTACGAAATCATCACCCAGATGAAGAAGCCCCCGAGCGGTAACGCCTACGACGGTACTCGTCCAGGTATGACCAACGTGCCAGCGTTCGGCTCTGGAATTTACCTGGATTACGCCGGTACCGACACGCTCGAGCAGGTTTTCATCTCGAGAAAGCTCCCCGCGAAGGTGAGCGCGTCGCCCGAAATCGGATCCTTGCTGGTGCAACTCAAGGACACTTCGGATGAGTTCGTCCTAAAGACTGTCATCTACGGATCGGACAAGAATTGGGTGAAGGCCGGCGTCCTGAACGGGCTCGACTGCGCCGCCTCTCCGAAGTCGAATCTACTCGTCACGGCTCTCGGCACGACCGTCAAAGTCAACGCCGACAGCACGGGCACCCTGGTTCCCGCCAAGGATAGCGTCTTGAATGTCTGCATCGATCGCCAGGTTATCGCGAGCGAGCTTGCGCCCGGCGACCACGGTGCTCTGATCGAGGCTTACCGAACGGCGGTTGATTCGAAGACCGGAGTGCGCACGACGGCCAAGGTGCCTTCGTTCACGGTCCCGGTTTACGTCTCCGTTCCTCACGGCGTGCTCAAAGGCTCGACTGCTTACGAGATCCACCGGAGTGCTCCGAGCTTCTCGGTGTCCCGCAACTACGTCGAGATCCCGACGGGCACGAGCCTGGTCACGATCACGCTTGAAGTTCCTGAGCTGAAGCTGAAGGCGAATGGCCAGCTCGCGAAGGGTGAGCATTGCTCGGGCGTCGAGCTGATGGCCCTGGTCGGAACGAACAACGTAGGAGCATTCAAGACACGTGCAGAAGCACGCGTCTCGAACTGCGACGTCGCCACTGGCGCCGTCATCAAGGATCCGGGCAAGCGCCGAATCGTCTATACCGGGTCCCTGCCAAAAGCAGGCCTTTGGGACATTCATGTCTTCGGCCAATACAGCTACGTGAACTCGGATTACATCTTGCGCGTCGATTACTTGACCGCTGAGTCGAGCGTGACGACGATTGAAGGTCCTCCTGCTGCCCTGAGCGGAGCGCTGACCTGGAACGTGAAGGAAGCGTCCAGCGCCGTTCAACCAGATAGCGCGAAGAGCGTGTTCGAGATTTCTGGCTTCGCCGGTACAGTGAGCGGCCAAGTCGCCTCTGGCGCGCATATCGTCGTGCCGAGTGCTCTGGGAGCACTCCGAAAATTCCCCGCAGACGCCACGAGTGTTACGATCACTACCCAGGACTCCCCGGGAAACGACATTGATCTCGCGGTTCTCGAATGCGACGCCGCGGCGGCGGCCCCCGATGACGCTAGCTGCGCGGCCATCGGCACGAGTGGCGGGTCTTCTGACAAGGAGACCGTGACCTTCGCTCCGAAGCCAGGCAAAGCTTACGCGGCGCGCGTGGACGGCTACACGATCAAGGATGCCGGGAAATTCACCACGACTGAAACAATTACTACGCACGCGGAAGCGGGCGCGGTCTCGATCTCGGGCGCGGCACCGGCATTCACCGTGACTTACTCCTACACGCCGGCCCAAGGGGCCTCGAGCTCGCTGCTGAATGCGACCCTCTTCACTTCGGGCGACTACCAGGTGGTCGGCGTGCTGACCATCAAAGATGCGAAGGGCACCGTGCTGCAGTCGATTCCGGTTCGGATCTCAAGCAAGTAAGTCACAGGTTTGAAAGAATATCCTGGGCCCGGCTGACCGTGGTCTGTCCGGAATTGTCGACTTCGCCAGGGTTGACCCCCGCTTCCAGTTTCTGAAGGCCGACCGGATCGAAGACCGCGCCGGCGGCGCCGCTGCTCTGCAGGGAGGTGTCCGACCTGCCCGCTTCGGCGGCGGCTAACTTGTCCTGCGCGGCTTTGAGTTCTGCTTTGATGAGATTCATCGCAGCGGCATCTTCAATCGCTTTTTGACTTGCGAGCGCGGCGGCGGCCCGGGTTGCTTCTTGAGATTCTGCCAGAGCGTGCATCCTCGCGGCCGCATCACCCGCGGCTTCCCGGTTGGCCAGATCAGCCGCGTCCTTTTGTTGCTTCAACAGGGCTACCTTCGCTTTTTCACAGGTCGCGATCACTTGAGTTACTTCAGCGAGCGCTTCGTTCGCTTTTTCGATCTGGGCATTGAGCGCCGCTACCTGAGCCTTGCTCTTCTTCTTGACCTTACTCTTGGAGTCTTTTTTCTTGAAGTTGAAGTTTGCAGCGGAAGCCGAAGCGACAGGCATCGTACTTGGCTGGCCCGTTGTGATGACCATGCAGGCATTGAGAGTGTCTCTGCGCGCATTAACTTGCCCATAGATGCGGTTGAGTTCCGCTTGCAATGCATTGAGCTGGGAGGAGGCCTTCTTCGAACCATTGCTGCTTTTGCTACTTTTTGCGTAAACCGCAGTGGAAGGCAGAGCAGTTACAGCTAGAATTCCGAGAATTGAAAGTGCCGAGAATGGTTTCGAAGTTTTCATGAGATCCCCCTTTGAGTCACGCAAGTCTGAGCTCGCGTAAGGACCAGTTTAACGCATAGCGTCTTTGGTTCCAATTGGGTCGGGGGGGACGCAGGCACGGAGGGGCCAAAGGCGGTCTTAGTTCGCGCCCACCGAGCTTACGCTGAGTTTTGCGCTATTTTCGACGGAAGCCTGATCGGCGGCATAGTGAGATCCGCTTGAAGGGGGCGTATTGTTTACGACGATGGCCTGGTCTGAATCCACAGGGGGCTCGCCATTGTTGGAAGTGCCTCCGCCGCTCGAGCCGGAACCTGAGGCTGTTCCTGATCCGGATGCAGTTGCAGCCGCTGCGGCCGCATGGGCCGCCGCGAGTTGCTGGCGTAAAGCTGCCGCTGTGGCTTCAGCGGCCAGGCGCGAGTTGTTGGCTTCTTGAATCTGGATGTTCGCGTAGGCCTGCTTGGATTTGTCGCGGATTTTCACGAGAGCGTCGATGTCTTTCTTGATGTTTCCCTTCGCATTGTCGGAGTAGTCGTCGTTCTTGTATTTGGTTTGAAGATCTTTAATCTGGCGGTTGCTGTCGTCGATGGTCTGCTCGAGTTCGTCTTTACCTTGACCGACCTCATATTTGCGCTTCGGCGCCTTGTACTCGTCGCCGTAGTTCTTGTCGTCTTCAAAAGGGTGAGTGAGGTTGTTCCAGAAGGTTCCTAGCTTGGTCTTTTGCTGCATCTCGGCGCGTGCCCCCGTTGAGGACAAGATGCAGGCAACGGACAGAACTCCGATCCAGGTGATTGCGCAAAGCTTCATAGGCTGATCTCTCTCTCTCAAAATGGGTTGTACTGACTGAATTTGCAGTTCGCGGGCCAGCTGCTCGTCGCAAAAATACCCCGTGATTCCCACTTCGTCCCAGTTCCGGACTGTCCAGACTCTGGACACCTGCAAAAAGGTGGTCCCCACCTTTCAGAGGGTGGGGACCACCTTTTTGCGGCGGGGCGGGGCTTTGGATAGTACTCTGGAAGAATGGAAAATATGAATCGCAAGGATGCGAGACGGGTCGTCCTTTCCCTGGGTATTAGTCTGTTGGCTTGGCTTCCCACTGTCGCGCGATCGGAGCCGCTTGACACAACCGTTCAATCTGCGATCCAAGCGAGCCAGCAGGTTCCCGACCTAGGGGTGGCGGTTGCCGTCGTGAAGGACGGAAAGGTCATGCTCTCCAAAGGTTACGGGTTGCGGGACCGCGCGAAAGGATTGCCCGTCACCTCGAAGACGCGTTTCGTTCTCGGCTCGATGAGCAAGGCGTTCACGGCGCTCGCGCTCGTCATGGCCGAGGAGGAGGGGAGAGTGGATCTCTCGGCGCCGGTCGGAAAGTATCTGCCCGACTTTGGGCTCGAGAGCTCGGCGGCATCCGCTCATGCCACGGCGATCGATCTCCTCAGCCATCAAAGTGGGCTGCCTCGCCATGACGCCTTTTGGTATCTCTCGGATTTTTCGAGGCAGGAACTTCTGCCGCGGCTTCGCTTTCTCGGGTTCAATAAGGATCCCGCGATTGGGTTCCGCAAGAGCTATCAGTACAATAATCTGGGCTACATGACTTCGGGCCTGATCCTCGAGGCCGTCACCGGCGTCAGCTGGGAAGAGACGATCCGCAAGAAGATCCTGCTGCCTCTCGGGATGACGGACACCACAGTCACGCTCGCTGAAATGGTTCAAGGCAAGGACGTGGCAAAGGGCTACTGGGACCAGCTGGTCCTGCCTTATAAGGACGTGACGGATATCGCCGCCGCTGCGGCCATCAATTCGACTGCCTCGGATATGATTAAATGGCTGGGCTTTTTGCTTCGAGGCGGGACGACCGAATCGGGACACGCGCTTCTAAGTCCGCAAGCTTTCAAGCGGCTTTTCAAGCCTCGGATCGAGACCGCCGCAGGATCAGGGCTTTATTATGGACTGGGATGGCGTCTTGACAAGTATTCTGGCTCGAGCTGGATCCGCCACGCGGGCAATATGGATGGTTTCCTGGGTGTGATCTCTTTTCTGCCCGAGAAGGGAATCGGTACCATTGTGCTGACCAATCAGAACGACACACCGGTGCCTTCCGCGGTGACGTTGAAGATCCTGGCCAATTTGCTGGGAGGGACGAAAGATCCCGTTGCGCCGCGGCTCGCACAAGAGCTCGGCGACGAGCGCGGTTTGGTCCGCTCCGCTCCGCGTTTGTTCGCGCCCGAATCGATCGCTTCGTCCCGCACTCCCGGCGATGAGTGGATTGGCGACTACTCGAGCCCCGCGTATGGCTCGATGAGCGTCGCGCGATCCGGCGCCGGCGTGCTGGGGCTGAAGTATCAGTCTCATGACTGGCCTATGAAGCTCCTGCCGACGACCTTCGGGTCGAGCGCGACTTACGCAGTTTTACTTGATCTCGGCGGACGGACACAAGAGTTCCCGCTCGAATTCACGAAAGGTACCGGCTCGAAGGCATCTGGCTTTAGTGTGGCCTTTGAAGAGAACGCGGTGGCTTTCCGGTTCGAACGCCCATGAGAATTACTAGGCAGAAGGGAAATCCTTTGCTTGCATCTATCCCCGTCACCTCCGTCATTCTTGGCTTGCTGGCTTTAACCTCGCCGGTGGCGTGCATCGTCCACGCGGCGGAAGCCGACTCGCGACTCGAGCTGGTCGTGCCCGGCAAGAGTCAGACGTTCACGCTCGCGGAGCTCAAGGCGAAGCTTCCGGTCCAGACCGTCAAAATCGAGGATCCAGTCTATAAGAAGACGAAGTCGTTTGACGGCTTCTGGCTGGCTGACGTGATCAAGCTCGCTGGCGGCGACCTCACGCTGTCCGCTAGCGCCGATGAAATCGTTTTTCAGGCGAAGGATGGTTACTCTCCTTCGGTGTCTTTCGCGAAAGCCTCTCAGCATCGAGCGCTCCTCAGCTTCGGCGAGCACGGCGCGAGCGCGGAGCAGTGGGAAAACGTTCAGCAAGGTAAGGCGATGGTTTCACCCGCTCCGTATTACGTCGTCTGGACGGAAGGCGCCAAGCTGGCCGACGAAGTTCCTTGGCCTTACCAACTCGCCAAGATCGAGCTCGTGCGCTTCGAGGAGAAGTTCCCGAAGGTGTTTCCTAAAGGCGCGCCGAAGGGAAGCGCGGCCTTGCGCGGCTTCGGGGTCTTCAAGTCACAGTGCTTGCGGTGCCATTCGGTCAACCTCGAGGGCGGCGATCTCGGTCCCGAGCTCAATCTCCCTAAGAATGTGACGGAATATTGGTCGGCCTCAAATCTCCGCCAGTTCATACTCGACCCGCAGTCGTTCCGGCTGAAAAGCAAGATGCCTTCGTTCCTCTCGCTCAAGTCCGGAGAAGTGCCTGACGTGATCGCCTACCTGGGTTACATGAAAAGCCGAAAGCTTAAGCCTTAGATCTTAGCTGTCTCTTAATCGGCACATGCGCGCAGCCAGCTTTTCAGGCCGGGAGAAGAGCAGCGTGGGAATCGCTGGAAACACCGTTGAAAAGTATCTGGATCACGAGAGCGCGCGAGCGGGTGTTCGTGTGGCAGGTTTACAACAAGGTCATGGTTTTTTTAACACTTGCGAGCCGCAGGGCGTTTGCTGAACTCTTTGGGTTATGACGGCACTGCTTACACAGACTTGGATGATGATTCTGATTCTTGGGTGGGTAGTGGGCCCTTGGACTGCGCATGCGGAGAACGAAGTGGTGGCAGTCGCGCCGTCGCCTGCTCCTTCTGACAGTCCACCGAGCGCAACGGTCGCGCCGCCGAACGCGATCGCATACTCCGCTCCTCAATTGCGGTTCGGCCACCATCTGACGCTGCAGGCGAGAACCGCGCTCAAACGCTATGAGTTCCTGCCCGCGGGCCTTACGCGCGACGAGACCGCCCCTCCGCCGGTCGGCCTGAGCTACGAGATGAAGAAGGTGCGCGGCGAGGGCGATATGCCGGCAAGTTTCATGCTCTCGGCGCTCGCGCTCTTCCAGCGCGGGAGCGAAAGCCCGTCGCTCGGCCTAAGTCCCGGCGTGCGCTTCGTCAACGAGAGGCTCGAGGGCGAGCTCTCGGGCGACTTGCTCTTCCAAAACATCTCTTACAGTCGCGGCGAGTCCGGCTCGAGCTACGGGCAGACGATTGCGTCGATCCTGGGCAAGCTCTTCTACCGAGACGGCCCGTTCACGATAGGGAGCGGCTTCGGGCTGCGCTTCCCGTTCACCCGCGGCCTCTCGAACGCCGAAGGATTTGAGACGGCGACCCAGCACAAGCGGACAATCGTCTTCTCACCGTTCGCCGAGATCGAGACGCCGTTCGCGCTCAGGTTCCGCGGCGGGCTCGACTTCTACAGTCTGGGGCAGACGGCGGTCGGCTCGAAGACTTTCGCTTACGGGATCTCTGAGGACTTCGTATCGCGCGCCTCGATCGGCGCATCTGTTAAAGTCGGGCGCTTCGATTTCTTCGCGAACGCCTATTTCGTCGGAAGCGTAGAGGACGAGGGCGAGCTGCAGCTGCAGGCGCCTTTTTTGGACCGCGATTACCTGCTATCCCCTAAATTCATCTCAGGAGGCGTGACATGGAATCTCTGAATCGCGGCGCAGAAACTCTGGTCACGCTCCTTCTGGTGCTTGTCGCAAGCTCCTGCGGGGACACGGTGACCAAAGTCGATTACCTGGAGACGGACACCTTCCTCAGCTCGGCGGATATTGCGGGCCATGGCGAGCTGAAGTACCTCGCGCTCTCGAAGTCGGCGACTGCGGAAGAACGGACGATCGTCAAGCTTCCAACCGGCAAGCGCGACAAGGACAAAAACCTCGAGGACACGCTCGCGAACCCGCTGGCCGTGCCGTTTTTCGTTTTCTACATCCTGTCGGATATCTTGGAGGACATCTTCAGCTGCCACGGCTACGGACTCTCGGCCGCGAGCCTGACGAATGCGAAGCTCGTCTTCGACGTGATCGACAATCAGGAGGGCGTGGGCACGCTGAGCGGCAAGATCTCGCTGGGCCTTCTCGGCGCCCCCTGGTGGCAGTCGGCGGATTGGTACCGCGCGCACCATTTCTCAGAGAAGCATGGAGTCTGGGCGTCTCCGGGTGGGGATCTAGATCCTTCATTCACCGCGGTGGACGCGACCGAGACCGGAACCGCGCCCTCAAGCAAAATCGAGTTCGACATCACCCCATACTTCAGCCAGTTGATCAGCACCGACAAGCCGGTTCATTATGGGATGCTTCTCAGCTCCAAGAACGGCACCCTGGGCAGGGTGAAGCTTTACTCCACTCAAGCCACGACCTACCGTCGGCCGCGCGTAGTCTCCACTTATAGTTGTCCTGCCGCATCTCGTGCCGCACTTCGGGAGTTCATTTACTTCTTAGGGAATGATAATACAAGACCAAATTAGTCAGACTATGTGACCTGTGCTGGCTATTTACAGATTTTAACTATCTGTTTTAGAACGGTTTTATCCAGATTAAATACTTGATGAAATTAATCTTAATATGGGGTATAAATGGATAGATCAGCCGTGTGTCTTACAGGACACGGCCCATCCAGTGACGGTGGTTCTGTAGGTAGCGGTTTCGAGGTAATGAGTGGTTTCCAATCTGAAGTCAGCCCCCAGATTCTCCTCCAGCCAGTATTGGCCGCTCGGCCTTGCGTTCTTGATCGTCTCCACGGGCGCGCACGCCGCCCCTTCGACTTACGCCCCCAAGAAAAATCGCCCTACCTCGAGGCCCGCCTCCTATCAGCTCACGCAACCGCTCCCAGGTTCTTCAGTCACGACTTCACGCGATCTGGGCCTGCCCGCCAAGCCTGAGACCCAGATTTCCGCGAAGGCTTCGATCGCCGGCAAATCCATTCAGGATCAGTACCGGCAGACTCGGATCGCAAGCTTCGGATTCGGCATCGACCTGACCCATCAGGTGGTCGCGCGCTCGCTTGAAGCGCATATCGACGCGGGCGCCTCGCTTCAGACCGGCAGCAGCCAGGCCTTGTTCTTCGACGAGTACGCTCCGTCCCAGGGCATTTACGTGAGCGAGGCAGTCGTGCGCTGGGCTCCTGCCGACTTCTTCATCCTGACCGGCGGAGCAGTGGACCAGGGCCGCTATGATTCTCCGATTTTCGTCGACTACCGCTCTTTCCCCGCCGTCGCCGAGGCTCTCCGCACCCCGATGGGGAAAGCGTACTTCGAAGTCGGCGCCGAGCAGGCGATCCCGACGAGCTCGAGCCTCTCGACCCACGCGGGCGACGAGATCACCACGCCCGCACTCTTCGTCGAGCAGGCAAAGCTCGGCATCGACCGTGGCCACGACTTCCAGGTCGAAGGCGGAGTGGGCTACTTCACCTTCATGAATCTTCCTCGGTCAGTCGCGCATGAGAGCCGCTTCATGGGCAGCTCCGTGACCGGCGCCACCAACACCGGCGCTCAGTTCGTCTACGGCTACGAAGGAATTCTGACGACTGGAAAGGCCAACCTTGCCTTAACCCGGCGCGCGCTTTGGAACGCGAACGGAACATTCCTCTATAACCGCAGCGCGCCCGTGGGCCGCAACACCGGCATCCATCTCGCGAGCTCGATCGAGCTCGTCGCGAGCGACAGGGTCACGCTCGTTCCCAAGGTGGATCTCTTCCGGAATGAATCCGACTCTTCGCCCGGATATTACAATTCGTCCGACCTGGGCCATAACAACCGCCAGGGATTCGGAGTAGGTATGACCCTCAAGCTCCCGCGCGACAATTTCTCGATCGAAGGCAAATGGGTAAACAGCCAGCTTCTCGAGCCGAGCGCGTTCCAAGCTGAGATGCAGTTCATTGTGTTCACCCTGAGGAAGTCTTATGTCCTTCTTTAATTACCTCCTGATAGCCACCACTGTCGGAGCGCTCGGCGCCTGCTCAAAGGTCGTGGACAAGTCTGGCGAAGAAGGCCCTTTCATCGTCAAGAAGATAGAAGTCGCCTCCTCGCTCGATTCTCAGTCTAACGCCAAATGGAACTTGCCGAGCCGCAAGTCCTTCGGCTTCAAGGCCTGCATGCAGGAGCTCGCGTTTCTAAACGACATCAAGGGCCACGCGTTCTCAATCACTGGCGACGGCATCGCCGATCAAGTCAAGACTTCCGACAGTTCCGGTTGCGTCGTCTGGCAGGAGGACTTCAATTACAACTTCCTCGCGCCGGAGGTCTTTGTAACGGTGGTCCGCACGATCCACGCAGGCGCGCCCTACAAGGGCAGCCAGTCAGTCACTTTGGCGGTGAATCCCTGGAGCACGGGTGATGCGGCTTTAGTCGATACCCGTTTCGAATCCGCTCCAGTCAAGACGATCTCCGCCGGAAAAAACGGCTCGGCCCTGCGTGGGGACGCCCCAGGCGCGCCCCAGGCGCTGCTCGTCGTCGACTCGGTCGGTTTGAACTTCGGCCAGGCCAAGTACTCTTCCAAAAAATCCGAGATCCCGCTCGAGATCACCCTGAGCCCCGTCGCAGTCCGGACCCTGATTGACGGCTCGGGCAAAGCTGTGCCGCTCGCCATCGGGCGTTTCAAGCTTGAGATCGCGCTGGTCGAGAAGACCCCGGGCGCGAAGGAAGACGTGCGCCGCCTTTTGGGCGAGAAGCAGTGGACCCTCGACATGGTCAAGGGCGTGCTGACTGCCCAGGCGCCAATCGAGCTGTCGGAGATCCCATCGCCGCGTTCGTCGTTCGAGATGCGCTTCAAGGTCACGCCCATCGATGGCCCGGCCGGCTTGGGCTCCGAAGAAGGCATACTCACTTTCAATTTCATCAAGGACTCCGGCTCGGTCAAAGTGACTCGCACATCGGAGCCCGTCGCCCAGTTCGTCAGCAGCCTGCGCGCGAAAGCGGCCGAGAGCCACAGCGCGCTCACGCAGCGCAAGCATCCGACTCCCAAGCAGCCGTCGGAACCCGAGATCTCGACTGCCGGAGATGTCTCCGCATCCATGGCCGGCAATGACTGCGGTTACAAGGATCGCCAAGGCGGCTTCCTGATCGACAGCGTGCAGATCAATCACGCTGGCTTCACTGACTTCTCCAAGGACCAGAAGGTCCCGAACGAGATCGCCGTCAGCCTTGTGGCTTGCGTGAAGAACTCGCTCGATCTGAAGCCCGTCTCGGACTTCCCCTATGAGTTGGGTCTCGTCGCCAAGACGACCGACGCCGTCAGCCAGAAGCACGATACCGACAACGCGGGTTGCGTTCATTGGAGCGAGCGCATCCGCTTCGACTACACCCAGTCGGACCGTTGGCTACCGATGTTCGTCAAGATCAAGAGCACCACCGCGCCCTATA
>JAYVOO010000573.1:0-3354 GCA_043757905.1 Oligoflexia bacterium | reverse complement strand
CTTCGCTCCCATGAAGATAGAGCACGCCGGGATGAGCTTTGCCGTCGTCTGGCACGAAAAGGCGTCCTTCGAAGGGCAGCGCCACTTCCTTGACCGCGTACTGCGGGGGCGTCTTCGGGGCGGCGGGCGCCGCGGCCTGGGCCGACGACACGGCCAGGGAGAGCAGCACGATGGAGAAAAGGCGATTCAGGACCGGCAACATGGAAGTCGGCAGCATCAGTGAAGCCCTCAATAATAGGATTGCTTCAGATGCTAGCGGTTAAGTACCGGTGTGTAAATACGCGACGCGACGGGGCTCAGAACTCGTTTTTTCTTTTGAAAAGCTCGGCCCGGTAATGGCCTTCGTGGCTCTCGTACGTCTGGCTATCCATGGTGTAGGGATTCATCAGGCTCGTGGGCACGCCGTCCGGCAGGTGGCCATCCATGTGCTTACGGCGGAGGATGCAATGGCCCAGCTCGTGAAGCACCATCGACTCGCGCTCCATTTCGTCCATCTGATCCCAGCCATTGCGATCCACGATGACTTCGGGAGTCTGGCTACCACGCGTGCGGCAGAGCGCGCGCTGGTTCGCCTTATCCATCGGGCCAAAATGCATGATTAGGTCGTCGACTTTTACCGCATGGCCGACATCGCTCGAGAGCTCCTCGAAACGCGCGACGTGCTGGACAAAAACATCTTCCACTTCGAGCTTCGCCGGAGACGCATCTCGGGAATCCATTTCCCCACTGGCCCTACCGCAGGCAGACAGAAACATAACCCCGGTGATTGCTCCGATCAGAGCGAATGAATGCATCTTCATTGAATCACCTACGTGCAGCTGTTGTTGATTGGTGCTTGTTCCTAGTATGACACGATGCATTAAGAGTTCAAGAAATATCTTCAATACCGCACGGCCATGCAAAATGACGTGGAATGCACGCACTTGGACCGAGCGCCGGGATTCACACGCGCCCGGCGCACGAAAGTTTTTCCTGAGCGACCGTCCGCAACTGCCTAAGATCCATCCAGTTGAACAGATGACCCAGGTGCGTCTGATCTGACCGGGTCCGCCTTGCGCGTCGGATTCCGTAAGCTTGCGCGGTCAGCCCTGGGCACAGCGTGTGCTCTATCCACTGCAAGATGAACCACGCGGAAAACAATAGCATTCTCAGGCTCAGGGGAACGGTCACTGCGGGACTCATCGCGTGCGTCCCAGTGCTCATGGTTCTGGCCGCCTCTTCATACACGCAATCTATTGAATCGTCCCGCCCCGCTTCCGAGGAAGCCCTCGACATGAGCGTGCCGGAAATCCAGGCGGTCGTGCAACGGCGCATGCCCGCGCAGTCCGAGCCTGGCACGCGTGCCGTTGCTCTGCGAATCGCCGAGCTCTGCCATGCCTACGAGTTTAAGGCCTCATTCGTACTCGCGGTCATCCAGGCAGAGAGCCGCTTCCGCCCGGGCGTGATCTCGCCCGCCGGAGCTGTCGGCCTCATGCAGCTCCTACCCTCGACTGCGAGTTACATCGCCGAACTGAACGACGTGGACTCGTATGAAGGCGCGGAGGATCTCTCCAACCCCGTTATGAACGTCACGCTCGGCATTCACTACCTGGGTTACCTCAAGAAATCGCATCCCTCGACCTCTGAACTCCTGAGCGCGTACAATATGGGGCCAGCCAAATACCGGCGCTTCGCCTCGCGCGGAAGCACCCAGGTGCCGAGCGTGCTCCGCTACGTCTCCGAGATCCATGACGGTCAAAACGGTTTCCGCGAGCAGGGCCGCATCCTCACTCGCCAGATTCGCATCGCCGCGGCCGAGCTCAGGATTTAAAGTCTCCAGAGTCTCTCGGGTTCGCAAGCTCCTCACCCAGATTCCGCACGAACTCTTCCAGAAGACCGGCGCGCTTGCGGGCTTCGCGCCTTCCCGCCGCAGTCTTCATCGTGTCAGGCAATCGCAGGAGCTTCAGGAAGAAGTGGTCGACCATATAGGCCCGATCATCCAGAATCCGCTCGCGCCCCCAGGGATCCCGCGGCTCGAAGATCGTCGAGCCCAAACGGCCTCCTGTCGCGAAGACCCGGGCAAGGCCGATCGCTCCAAGCGACTCAAGGCGATCCGCATCCTGCAGCGCGCGCCCGAGCTCATTCACCGGTTCCTCGCAGCGGCTGAAGCTGTGGGTACGGATCGCCGGCCCGATCTCGCGGATCTCGTCCTCGCCGAAACCTGCTTCCGCGAGGTAACGCGAGGCCAACGCCTCAGACAGCTCGCTCGCGCGCGCGCGGTCGGGCGAGTTCTTCGGGACATTCACGATATCGTGCAGGAGACCCGCCGCGATCGCGTTTTCATCCGGGAACTTCCCCTCCCCCAGCCGGATCGTCCAGAGCGCGACCCTGAGGAAGTGCGAGAGATCGTGGCCGGCATCGGGGTTCCGCTCGGCTTCTGCCTTTGCATGCGCATGGAGCGGGCGGAGGCGCGGGTTATCCAGGATCAGCTTCTCGAGCTGGGCGACGGTTTTCATGAACGCTTTAAATCACGCTTTTCATTCGCCGTAACCCGCGAAATCGGTGGTCCAGTACCAGTGGTAATCCGCTGACGCGTTATTCGCCCGACCGATGCCGATCGCCTTGAATGCGGGATCAAGCATGTTGCGGTCATGGCCGGGCGAGTGTTTCCACTGCTGAAAGGTCGCTTCGGCATCCGAGTTCCCGGCCGCCACGTTCTCACCCCAGGTCTGCAAGCCCTGGTACTGGAACTGGACGATGCGGGAATGCGGGCCGCGCCCCAAGCTGTCCGTATGGCTGAGGTAATTCTGATCGGCCATATCCCCGCTCATCCACAGGCTCGCGCGCGTGAGCGTCGGCGAGACTTCAAGTTTCGATAGTCCGCGATCGACGCGGTACTGATTGATCAGATCCAAAAATTTCAGTTCCTCGGCGCCGAGCATGCCGACCGTCGGCGAGGCCGGTTCCATGGTCGGGCGCTCGGGGGCGCGCCCGCCCGCACTATCTGAACCGTAGGAGTTCGCGGGGGTGCAGGATACTTTCAGACAAAGCGACGCAAGACCTATCCAAGCCAGCTTTTTATATTTTTGCATCCTGCTAGAGTAGCAAGACGCTGGCTCCCGTTTCTAGCCTGAATCGGTCATCCCGCGTATTTTTTGATCAGCCGCTCGACTTCCACGCTCAAGCGGTCGGCAAGGTCCGAATCTCCAATCACGCATTTCAAAGCCGATACAGGCTGATATTCCAACAGATTTAAGCGACGGTCAGATTCACGGAGCGAAATCAGCAGTGACCACACGGAGAACTCGTTCACGCGCTTCGAGCAGGATTTCTTTCGACACGCTCTCACTGTTTGCAACTCGAGTGCCGCCGCGC